>DASWNS010000648.1:0-5136 GCA_036399115.1 Pyrinomonadaceae bacterium
TCCCGCACGTGGCCGAGATCGCGCCCGACACGATTGTCATTATGGTGAGCGGCATGCAGACGGTGGAGAGCGCGATTGAGGCTCTGCGCGCCGGAGCGTTCGACTACGTGATGAAGCCTTTCGACCTGCGCCACGTCGAAGCCGCCGTGAGCCGCGCGCTCGAACACAAACGATTGGGCGAAGCCAAGCGTCGTTATGAAAATTATCTGGAAGAGTTGGTGGCCGAACGCACGGCGGAACTCGACCGCACGCTGGCGACGCTCGAAAATTCATACCGCATGACCTTGAAAGCTCTCGCCGCCGCGCTGGAGACGCGCGACCGTGAGACGCACGGGCATTCGGAGCGCGTCGTCAGTTTCAGTCTGCGTCTGGGGCGCGAGTTGAATTTGACGGGCGATGAACTGCGCGCGCTGGAGTTTGGCGCGCTCCTGCACGACATCGGGAAGATCGGCGTGCCGGACGCCATCCTGCACAAGCCGGCGCAACTCTGCGAAGCCGAATGGGTGCGGATGCGTCGCCATCCCATGCACGGGCAGCAGATTTTACAGGGCATCGAATTTCTGGAAGGCGCGGCGCGCGTCGTCGGCCAGCATCACGAGAAGTGGGATGGGACGGGCTACCCGCTCGGCTTGCGCGGCACGCAGATCGACCTCAACGCGCGCATCTTCGCCGTCGCGGATGCCTTCGACGCGATCACGAGCGACCGCGTCTATCGCGCCGGACGCCCCTATGACGTTGCCGTCGCGGAGTTGGAAGCGTACGCCGGGAGGCAGTTCGACCCGGCGGTGGTGGCGGCGTTCCGGAGCATTCCGCGCGAGGAGTGGGAAGAGTTGCGCGCAACCTCTTTTCGCGAATGGCAGGAGCGGCAGGACTGGCAGGCGGCGAAACTTGGCGCGCGGGCGGATGTGGAGACGCGTCCCGGCGCGCTCGTCAACTGAACGGGAGATAAGGATAGGAACGTGACGGGCGTTGAAGACCCGGACTGAAAAAGCGGCGAATATTTGAACCGGCTCAAAATCGAGTCGGCTACAAAGTGAGTCGGCCACAAAGTAAGGAGCGTGCGCGGTAGAGTTAACTACCGCGCACGCTTTTGCTTTCCGGTCGCTGCGTTCAACTATTGGCCGAGGCCGTGCGCGGTTTCTGTTCCTGCTTCTCCTGCTCGATGAGCGTGCCGAGTTCTTCGAGTTGCTCCGTGCTCAAGACGGTGCGCGCTTTCTTGAACATCTCGTCTTCCTCTTCCTCCACGTGATGTTCGACGTTCTCTTGCAGCACTTTCAACTTCGCCGTCCACGTCTCGCTCGTCACCTCCATCGCGTCCATCTCGCGCAGCAGCACCTTGACGACGTGGTGCTCCTGAAAGGCTTCCAGAGTGATCTCGCGCGTCTCCTCCGCTTCCTTGATCGCCGGGTAGAAGATCTTCTCTTCGACGTGTGTGTGCAGTTCCAACTCCTGCTTCAATTTCGTGAACAACTCTTCACGCGTCTTTTGCGCGCGCTCGGTCGTCTCTTCGAGTTGCGCAAAAATCGCGTCTACTTTTTCGTGATCAGTTTTCAACAGTGTGATCGCGTCCATCTTTCGTCCTCCGTGTAGTCTGCCCCTGTGTCGTTTGTACGGTAACCGTGCGTGGCGGCGTTCGATTCATTGATCCATCAAGCGCAGTGCCAGAGAGGAAAGCGGACGCGCCCCGCGCGCAGGCCGAAAGGCGTCTCCGCTCGTCCTTGACTCTCCCTGCACACGCCTTTATCATGTCAGTTTTCGGCTACAGCCTGTGGCCGCGTCTGAGGCATCATGTTCGAGTCTTTATCCGACAAACTAAAGCGCACGCTCAAGAATTTGCGCGGCGAGGGCGTGTTGACGCCGGAGCACGTTGACGCGGCTCTGCGCGAAATACGGCTCGCGCTGCTCGAAGCCGACGTTAATTACAAGGTCGCCAAGGAATTTATCGCGGCGGTCAAGGAGAAGGCCGAAGGGCAGCAGGTTTGGCAGGAACTTAAGCCTTCCGAACAGGTCGTCAAGATCGTCTACGACGAACTCGTCGAATTGATGGGCGGCCAGTCTTCGCGTCTCGTCTTCACGAAGACCCTGCCGAACGTCGTGATGATCGTCGGCCTGCAAGGTTCGGGCAAGACGACTTCGACGGGCAAGATCGCGCTCTGGCTCTCCAAGAATCAGGAACGCAAGCCGCTACTGGTTTCGACGGACGTGAATCGTCCGGCGGCGCGCGAGCAGTTGAAAGTGATCGCGCGTGCGACGGGGCAGTCGATCTTTGAGATGCCGGAGTCGAACAACCCTGTGGAACTGGCGCGTGAGGCTTACCGGCACGCGCAGCAGACAGGTTACGACACGCTCCTGATTGACACCGCCGGACGACTCCACATCGACGAAGAGTTGATGGACGAGTTGAAGCAGATCAAGACGGAGACGCACCCGGTCGAAATTCTGTTCGTCGCCGACGCGATGACGGGACAGGACGCGGTTAAATCGGGCGAGCAGTTTCACGCGCAGGTCGGCATCACGGGCGTCGTCCTGACGAAGATGGACGGCGATGCGCGCGGCGGCGCGGCGCTCTCGATCAAACAGGTGACGGGGCAGCCGGTGAAGTTCGTCGGCGTCGGCGAAAAATACGACGCGCTCGAACCGTTCTATCCGGATCGCATCGCGCAGCGCATTCTCGGCATGGGCGACGTGCTCTCGCTCATCGAGCAGGTACAGTCGCAGGTTGACCAGTCGGAAGCCGAAGCGCAACTCAAGAAACTGCAAAAGAACGAGTTTACGCTCGACGATTTTCGCAGCCAGTTGCGGCAGGTGAAAAAGCTCGGCTCCTTCTCGAAGATCATGAAACTGCTGCCCGACCAATTGCTCGGCGGCATGGGCATGCCAGACCTGGACGAAGAACAGTCCGCGCAGATGGAAAAGGAACTCAAGCGCACAGAGGCGATCATCGACTCGATGACGCGCGAGGAGCGCAACGATCATCGCATCCTGAATGCGAGTCGCAGGCGGCGCATCGCGCGGGGTTCGGGCGTCAACGTCTCGGAAGTCAACGCGTTGATCAAACAGTACGTCGAGATGCGCGGGATGATGAAGCAGTTGTCGGGCGCAGGGTTGTTCGGCGGCGGAAGCGGTGGTGGCGGCGGCATGAAAGGCCGCATGATGCGCAAACTCGGCGGCATGATGGGCATGCCCGACATGAGCGGGCTGATGGGCGGCGGAGGTGTCGGCGGCGATGAAGGCGGCATGAATCTGCCCGCGCTTCCCCCCGCCGGAGCAGGCGGCAACGGGCGCAAGAAACTGCGCAAGAAACCGCGACACAAGAAACGAAAGTGACAGGCGACAAGTGACGAGTGACAAGATAAAACTTTTCTTGTTCTTGCCTGTCACCTGTCACTTGTCACCTGTCACTAAATCTGGAGGATAGAACGTTGTTAGCAATCAGATTGATGCGCATGGGCGCGAAGAAAAGCCCTTCGTATCGCGTGGTCGTCAAAGAGAAATTGTCGAAACGCGACGGGGCGTACCTTGAGAATGTCGGAACCTACAACCCGACGCGCAACCCGGCGGAAGTGAAACTCAACCTTGAGCGGATCACCTACTGGATGGAGCGCGGCGCGCAGCCCACCGATACCGTGCGCCAGTTGATCAAGAGCCAGTCGAAGCCGCAGGCGGAAGTTTAGTCTTAAGTCCCGAAGTCTCAGGTCGCAGGTCTGTCAAGGCCGCCCGGCTTGAGATTTGGGACTTGAGGCTTCGGGACTTTGTATGAGAGACACCGTCGAAATGATCGTCAAAACTCTCGTGGACGACGCCGAGGCGGTGGACGTGCGCGAGGAGTTGGGGCGCGATCAAAGAAGCGTGATCATCGAGGTGCGCGTTGCGCCCGACGACATGGGCAAGTTGATCGGACGGCAGGGGCGGACGGTGCGCGCGCTGCGTTCTCTGTTTCACGCCGTGAGCTTGAAGCAGGGTCGCCGCTACATCCTAGAGATCGTGGAATGAGCGAGGACGAGACGCTTGAGGGCGCAGAAGTCGAAGGGGACGGCGAGGAAGAGTTGATCGCCGTCGCGCGCATCGCCAAAGTGCGCGGGATACGCGGCGAAGTGGCCGCAGACCTCCTGACCGACTTCCCCGAACGCTTCGACGGACTCGAAGAGTTGATCTCACTAAACGCGGCGGGCGAGCGCGCGACGCTCTCGATTGAAAAGAGTTGGCTGCACGGCGGGCGCGTCATACTGAAGTTTGCCGGGTACGATTCGCCGGAGGCGGCGCAGGCGTTGGTCGGGCGCGAACTGGCCGTGCCGGAAGCCGAGGCGGTGGAACTCGAAGAGGATGAGTTCTACGATTGGGAATTGATCGATTGCCGCGTCGAGACGATTGACAACCGACGGATCGGGAGCGTGCGGGAAGTCCTGCACACGGGCGCAGCCCCGGTGCTCGTCGTGCGCGACGAGACGGCAGCCGCCGCAGGGCGCGAACACTTGATCCCGCTCGCCGAGAGCATCTGCGTGGAGATTGACACGGAGGCGAAGTTGATTCGCGTCGATCCGCCGGAAGGACTGTTAGAGTTGTAAATAGTGAATCGTAAATCGTGAATAGTGACAAAACAAAAGCAGTTTCTATTTACGATTTACGATTTACGATTCACTAATTGTGTTGCGCTTCGACATCATCACGATCTTTCCGGACTACTTCCGCACGGTGTTTGATTACGGGATCGTGCGGCGCGCGGGCGCAAGCGGTTTGGTCGAGATCGAGGCGCACGACCTGCGCGCATGGGCGTTTGATAAGCACCGGATGGTTGACGACCGCCCGTTCGGCGGCGGCGACGGGATGGTCTTGAAGCCCGAACCGCTCTTTGCCGCAGTGGAATCTTTGACGGGCGCGAGCGAGGCGCGGCAACTCGCGGGCACGGGGACGCGCGTGGTGATGCTTTCGCCGCAGGGACGCGTCCTGAGCCAGCAGGTCGCGGCGGAACTGGCGGAAGCAAAACAACTGGTGCTCATCTGCGGTCGTTACGAAGGCGTGGACGAGCGCGTGGTCGAAATGCTGGCGACGGACGAGATCTCGATTGGAGATTATGTCCTGTCGGGCGGCGAACCGGCGGCGGTCGTTTTAGTGGATGCGATTGTTCGTCTGATTCCC
>DASWNS010000649.1:0-1748 GCA_036399115.1 Pyrinomonadaceae bacterium
CTCGACAGCCGTTGTCCCGGCCATCCGGAGTATCGCTGGACTTCCGGCATCGAAACCACCACGGGGCCTCTCGGGCAGGGCATCGCCACGAGCGTCGGCATGGCTATCGCCTCGAAGTGGCAGGCGGCATACTTCAACCGCCCCGGCTTCGAGATGTTCGACTACAACGTCTACGCGCTCTGCGGCGACGGCTGCATGATGGAAGGCATCTCGCACGAAGCCGCATCGCTCGCCGCACACCTCAAACTCGACAACCTCTGCTGGATTTACGACAACAACAAGATCACGATTGAAGGCCACACCTCCTGGGCGTTCTCCGAAGACGTGGCGACGCGCTACATCGGCTACGGTTGGAACGTCACGCGCGTCGGCGATGCCAACGACCTCGAAACCTTAAAACGCGCCTTCAACGTCGCACGCAGAGAGACTGGCCGCCCGACGCTCATCATCGTTGACAGCCACATCGCTTGGGGCGCGCCCAACAAGCAGGACACGCACGCCGCGCACGGCGAACCGCTCGGCGAAGAAGAGATCAGGCTCACCAAACGTAACTACGGGTGGCCGGAAGAGGCGAAGTTTTTAGTGCCCGATGAAGTGCGCCGCCATTTCAGAGACGGCATCGGCGCACGCGGCAAGGAAGCGCGCGACGAGTGGTTTGCCAGAGTGGAAAACTACCGGAAGGAGTTTCCGGAGTTGGCGGATCAGTTGGTCAGGATGCAGAAACGCGAACTGCCGGACGGCTGGGACGCTGACATCCCTGCGTTTCCGGCGGACGCGAAAGGTCTGGCCGGGCGCGACGCTTCGGGCAAAGTCTTGAACGCCATTGCGAAGAACGTGCCGTGGTTCATCGGCGGCGCGGCAGACCTCGCGCCCTCGACCAAGACGCGCCTCACCTTTGAAGGCGCGGGCGATTTCACGGCTGACGACTACGCGGGGCGCAACTTTCACTTCGGCATACGCGAGCACGAGATGTCCGCCGTCCTGAACGGCCTCTCGCTTTCCAAGATTCGCCCTTTCGGTTCGGGCTTCATGATCTTCTCTGACTATTCGCGTCCCGCGATTCGCCTCTCGGCGATCATGGAGATCCCTACCATCCACATCTTCACACACGACTCCATCGGCGTCGGCGAAGACGGCCCCACGCACCAGCCCATCGAACAACTCGCTTCGCTGCGCGCCATCCCCGGCCTCATTGTGCTTCGCCCCGGCGACGCCAACGAGATCGCCGAAGCCTGGCGCATCGTGATGGGACTCAGGCACGAACCCGCCGTGATGGTCTTGAGCCGACAGGCGATGCCGACGCTCGACCGCACGAAGTATGCGAGCGCGGAAGGAGTGAAGCGCGGCGCGTACGTTCTCGCGGACAACGCGGGCGAAGGCGCGCAGCCGGAAATTATCTTGATCGGCACGGGCACGGAAGTGTCGCTCTGCGTCGAGGCTTACGAGCGACTCGTGGCCGAAGGCGTCAAAGCGCGCGTCGTCAGCATACCTTCGTGGGAAATTTTCGAGCATCAGGATGAAGCGTATAAAGAGGAGGTGCTTCCGCCGGCGGTGCGTGCGCGCGTCGCCGTGGAACAGGCGAGCACTTTCGGCTGGCGTCGCTACGTCAACAGCAACGAAGCCATCGTCGGCATGAAAACTTTCGGGGCGAGCGCGCCGCTTAAAGAGTTGACCAAAAAGTTCGGCTTCACGGTCGAGAACGTGTTGGACACGGCGAAACGCGAGATGGATAGATACAAAAGTTAGCG
>DASWNS010000650.1:0-8100 GCA_036399115.1 Pyrinomonadaceae bacterium
TCTCGGCCTGGACGATTGCGCCACGCAAATTTCTCCCGACCGGCAACTTGAAATTGGCCGCGACGAGCATGAAGCCCGCGCGTTCGAGATAAGCTGCGGCCAGAGCTTCGCCGCGTGTGCCGAGCGCGAGATGCGGAGCGACGGAGTTCTCGCCCGTTTCTGCCCGCGACGGCGCCGCTGCTTCATGAAGTAAGCGCGAAATGCTGTCAGGCCATTTCATGGTGCGTCTATCCCGTGAGGCGTGGGAGCGGTCGTTGGTTTGCCGGGGTTTGCCGGAGCGCGCGGGGCGCGTCTTTGACGTGACGCGGAAGTATAGCGCATCATCTGTAGCTATGAGTACAAGTGAAGGTAATGAACCGGACGCGAAGGCGTCTTCAAAGAAAGCGCGAGCCTTTCTGCCGCTCGTCACCATCGTCGGGCGACCGAACGTGGGGAAGTCAACGCTCTTCAATCGTCTCGTCGGCGAGCGTCGTTCCATCGTCGGCGACGAGCCGGGCATCACGCGCGACCGCATCTACGGCGAAGCGGAATGGGCGGGGCGTCGCTTCAAAGTGGTGGACACGGGCGGCATCGTGCCGGACGACGATGCTTTGATCCCCGCGAACATTTTGAAGCAGGCGGAGACGGCGATTCAGGATGCCGTCGCACTCGTCTGGGTGGTGGACGCGCGCGCCGGGATGACGCCGCTCGACGAAGAACTCGCGCACCTCTTGCGCTCTACGGGCAAGCCCGTGCTCGTCGCGGCGAACAAGACGGACGCCGTGCGTTTCGAGGCCGACGCGGGCGAGTTTTATCGCTTCGGCTTCGAGGGCGTCTACCCGCTCGCGGCGGAGCACGGCGACGGCGTGGGCGATCTGCTCGATGCGCTCGTCGAGCGTTTCGAGACGGGCGCGGGCGTCGAAGAGGAGTTTGATAAGGAAGCGCGGCGCGAGATACGCCTCGCGATCATCGGGCGTCCGAACGTCGGCAAGTCGTCTCTGTTGAACCGCCTGCTCGGCGAGGAGCGCGTCATCGTCTCGCCGCTCGCGGGCACGACGCGCGACGCGGTTGACACCCTGCTCGAATGGCCGCTCGAAGAGACGGATGAAGAGGGCACGGAGGATGCGAAAGTTGGAAGTTCGGAAGTCGAATCCGACAGTGCGAATGCGAGAGCGGCGGAGGCGGGGTCGAAGCGCGTGCAGCGTTTTCGTCTGATCGACACGGCAGGCATCAGGCGCAAGGGCAAGACGGGGGAGATGGCCGAGAAGTTGTCGGTCGTGATGGCGCGGCGCAGTCTGGAGCGCGCGGACGTGGCGGTCGTCGTCGTGGATGCCGTCGAAGGCGTGACCGCGCTCGACGCGCACATCGCGGGCTACGCGCTCGAAGCCGGATGCTCCATCATCATCGCCGTGAACAAGTGGGACGCGCTCCTGAACAAAGAGACGGGCACGCCTTTCGAGTTTGAGCGCGACCTGCGCCAGAAGATGAAATTTTTGGAATGGGCACCCGTCGTCACGATCTCGGCTTTGACCGGGCAGCGCGTCGAACGCCTCCTGTCGCTCGCCATCCGCGCCAACAAGGCGCGCACCAATCGCATCACCACTTCGCAACTCAACGACTTCTTCGAGCGCGCGATTGACGCGCCGGGCGCGCCTTCGGCGGTCGCGCCGGTCAAGGGCGGGCGTTCACGCCTGCGCGTGCAATACGTCACGCAGGTCGGCGTGCGCCCGCCCACCTTCATCGTCTTCACGGCGGGCGGCGCGGGCGGCAAGCACGGACTCCACTTCTCCTACGAGCGTTACCTCCAAAACCGCCTCCGCGAAGAGTTCGACTTCTTCGCCACGCCCCTGCGCATCGTCGAACGCCACAAGCGCGAGAAGAGCGGCGGCGGGCGCGGCAAAGGCGGACGCTCGAAATAGCGTCAACTACCTGACAAGATTGTGCATCTCAAAGCTATCAACGGAGCCTTGCATAATTTCCTCGAAACCTACGCGAGCCGTTACTCGGATTACGATGGTTACTGGATTTTCGGCATGCTAGTGCGCGAGTTGGAGCAGTTTAATATCGATCTCTTAAATACAGTTGATGATATATCCGACACTACGCCGATGGCTGCTGCCGTGCGATTTGCCCGCGCCAATTTCAAGGATCAGGTGGAGAAAGCTGGTCTTAGCCTGTCGTGTCTCCGGGAAGCCAACCTCGCGATCATTAAGTCTTCAGACTTAGGAAGCGGCTTTGTTAATGGTCATAGGTCTGCCGGCTTTGATGTAAGTTTTGTTGCTAAAGCGGTGTCACACAGGGATAAGACGTATGAGCGTAAGAAATCAGTATTTGTTGCGCCTCATGATCCCGGCGTGGAGCAGCGAAGCACACGGCGCACTTAAATATAGAGATGAGTGCAGGCGGAAACGGCGATGAGTAAAGCGGCAATTAACTGGCAGGTCGTGGCGCGGGAGGGGGAGGCGCGTGCGGGGTTGTTGCAGACGCGTCGTGCGCTGATTGAGACGCCCGTGTTTATGCCCGTCGGGACGGCGGGGACGGTGAAGGGGATGCGCTTCGAGGCTTTGGAATCGACGGAACTCGATGCGCGGATCATTCTGGGGAATACATATCATTTGTGGTTGCGACCCGGAGCGGAGGTGGTTCGGGCATGCGGCGGCTTGCACGGCTTTACGAGTTGGGAGCGCGCGCTGTTGACCGATTCGGGCGGCTTTCAGGTGTGGAGTCTCGGCGCGTTGCGCAAGTTGCGGGAAGAGGGCGTGGAGTTTCGTTCGCATGTTGACGGGAGCGCGCGTTTTCTGTCGCCGGAAGTCTCGATGGAAGTGCAGGCCGCGCTCGGCGCGGAGATCGTGATGGTCTTTGACGAGTGCGCGCCGGGCGAAGCGACGCAGGAGGAGGCGCGCGCCTCGATGGAACTCACGGCGCGCTGGGCGGCGCGTTCGCGCAGCCGTTTTGACGAGTTGCAGCACGAAACAGGGGAGCACGGGGACGCGGGGCGCACGCCCGAACATCACGCGTCGGTCAACGGCGAACAGGCTCTGTTCGGCATCGTGCAGGGCGCGTCCCACGCAGACCTCAGGCGCGAGAGTCTCGCACGGACGGTCGAAATCGGGTTCGACGGCTACGCCATCGGCGGCTTGAGCGTGGGCGAAGCGAAGCCCGTGATGTATGACACGATTGAGATGCTCGCGCCGCTGATGCCCGCCGACAGGCCGCGTTATTTGATGGGCGTCGGCACGCCGGAAGACCTGCTCGAAGCCGTCGCGCGCGGCGTGGACATGTTCGATTGCGTGCTGCCGACCAGAAACGCGCGCACCGGGCAGGCGTTCACTTCGCGCGGCAAACTCAACATCAAGAACGCGCGCTACGCGACCGACACGCGCCCGCTCGACGACGCCTGCGCCTGCTCCGTCTGCCGCCGCCACGAGCGCGCCTACCTGCGCCATCTCTACACGACGGGCGAGATGCTGGCGAGCATTTTACTGACGCATCACAATCTCGCGTTCTTCCTTGACACGATGCGACGCGTCAGGCAAGCTATCCGGTCTGGTGATTTCATGCGATTTCGGCGAGAGTTCTTAGAGCGTTACAACTCGGGTGTCGAGTGAGTTTTCCCGTCCGTGCTCGCAAGCGTCGGGACGCTTCACACGAGACATCGCGGGTCGCGCCGCGCTCCAGAAGGACGTTGCACGCCCGTTTTCCGGCGCGCCACAAACGTCGCCTTGCACAGATTTACAACTGCTCAAAATTTACTAATAGCTGAAAACTTAAGACCATGACATTTGCCTTCATACTGCAATCGGCGATCGGGCCGTTGATTCAGATTCTCCCGTTCCTGCTCATCTTTGCGGTCTTCTATTTTCTGATCATTCTCCCGCAACGCAAGCGGCAGCAGCAGCTTCAAGCCACCATCGCCGCTTTGAAGGCGGGCGACAAGATCATTACGACGGGCGGCATCATCGCCAAGATCGCCGAGGTGCGCGACACGTCGCTCCTCGTCAGAACGGCGGATAAGTCCATCCTGGAAATTTCCCGCGCAGCGGTTGCAGGCATGCACGGCGAGGAAGAGAAGAAAATCTAGAATTTGCTCCGGCGCGCCCTTTCGAGTGCAAAGCTGCGCGCCCCTGATTTTGTTATGAAAAAGAATATCCTACGACGCGTCATTATCATCGTCATCGTGACCATCGCCTGTCTCTACATCGTGCTCGGTCCGCGCCGCCGCGACGAGCAGGGCAAGTTGCAGATGCCGAAGGCGAGCGACTTCACCGCACAGGGACTCAAGCAGACCTTGCGCGACAACATCCGGCTCGGCCTCGACCTCAAAGGCGGCACCCACCTCGTCATGCAGGTGCAGACAGACGTGTACCTGAAGCGTCTGACGGAGAACACCGCGCAGGCGATTGACACCGGGGCAAAGGCCGCCGGGTACAACGTCAAAGAAGTGCGCCCGGACATCTCGGACGGCAACTACCGGATCACACTGACGACCGACGACGCCTCGAAGTTGAACGAGATGCGCAACGAGTTGCCGAAGAAAGTCGATTTGCAGAATTGGACGGCGAACGTCTCCGGCAATTCCGTCACGTGGTCTTTGACTTCGGCGGCGCAGCGCGATTTGAGCGAGTCGGCGGTTGATCAGGCGTATCGCATCGTCGATAGCCGCATCAACGCAGTCGGCGTGGCCGAACCGACTTTGCAGAAGCACGGCGGGCAAAACTCCACCCAGATTCTCTTGCAGATGCCGGGCATCCAAGACCCGGAGCGCGTGAAGAAACTGCTGGCGGGCGAGTCGCGCTTGGAATTGATGAAGGTCGTCAGCCCTCCGAATCCTGCGCCGCTCAAAACTTATACGACGAAGGAAGAGGCCATCGCCTCGCTCGGCGGGCAGGTGCCGTCGAACCGCCGCGTGCTGGCCTATAGCGAACGCGACGAGCCGACCTCTGCCGGGCAGAGCGCGACGCCCGACCCGAATCAGGCGAAGAGTTGGGTCGTGGTCGAGTCGCCCGCAGTGATTGACGGCAGCGAGTTGCGCAGCGCAGATGCCAACGAGGGGCGCGCCGGAGGCGGCAGTTCCAATTACGAAATCGACTTCACGCTCAAGCCTTCGGGCGCGGAGAAGTTCGGCGCGTGGACGAGCGCGAACGTCGGAACCTATATGGCCGTCGTCTTGAACGACGAAGTCAAATCCGCGCCCTTCATCAAAGGGCCGATTAGCGATCAGGGACAGATCACCGGCAACTTCACGGAGGAATCAGCTAAAGACTTAGCCTTGACCTTGCGTTCGGGCGCGCTCCCCGCGCCGCTCGTCTATCTGGAGGAGCGCACCGTCGGGCCAAGCCTCGGCGCAGACTCCATCCGCGCAGGCGTCACCGCCGCGCTCGGCGGGTTGGTGCTCGTCGTCCTCTTTATGGTCTTCTACTATCGCGGTTCGGGCTTGAACGCCGTCATCGCGCTACTCTTGAACATGATCATCACGGTGGCCGCGCTCGTCGTCTTCGACGCGACGCTGACGCTGCCCGGCATCGCCGGGTTGATCTTGACTATCGGCATGACCGTGGACACGAACGTGCTCATCTTCGAGCGCATCCGCGAGGAATTAGAGACGGGCAAGACGGTCGCTTCGGCGGTCGAGCAAGGCTTCTCGCGCGCTTTCGTCACCGTCATCGACACGCACGTCACGACGATCGTGTCGTCGCTCTTTTTGTTCGTTTTCGGAACGGGGCCGATTCGCGGTTTCGCCGTCACGCTTATTCTCGGTTTGCTCGCAAACCTGTTCTCGGCAGTTTACGTCTCGCGCACCATCTTCATCTGGCTCTTGAACCGCAAGGGAAGACGCGCCGAAACGCTCAGTATTTAACAGCAGTGACGGGTGACAGGCGACGAGTGACAAGTTGAAAACAGGCTTGTCTTTAACTCGTCACCTGTCGCCTGTCACCTGTCACTTTTAAAAATCATGATTCGACTTCTTCATAACGTAAAAATCGATTGGCTCGCACAGAGACGCTTCTGGCTCGTCGCTTCGGCGCTCCTGATGCTGGCAGGCTTGGGTTCGGCGGTTGCGCGACAGGCAGCGGGCGGGGGCACAAGCGCCTTCAACCTCGGAGTTGACTTCAAGGGCGGCACGGTGATGACGGCGCGCTTCAATCAACGCCCTTCGGACGATGCGATTCGCACTGCGCTCGAACAGAAGGGCGTGCGCAACGCCATCGTGCAGTCAACCGAGAGGCCGAACGAAGTTTTGATCCGCGTGCCGGAGCAGGGCAGCGGCGAGCAGGCGCAGAGTCAGGCGCAGGTGGATGTCGGGCGCGCGCTCGCGGGCGAAGCGCTCACCGCCTTGGGTCCCGAAGTCGGCGCGACGATTGAGCGGACGGAAGCCGTCGGCCCCGTCGCCGGACGCGCCCTGCGTAATCAGGCCATCGCCGTCACGCTGCTCGCGCTCGTCGGCGTCCTGCTCTACATCGGCTCACGTTTCGAATGGACTTACGGCGCGGCGGCGGTTATCACGGTCTTCCACGATGTGCTCGTCACGCTCGGCATCTTCTCCATCATGCAATGGGAGATCGACCTGACGGTGGTGGCCGCGTTGCTCACGCTCGTCGGCTTCTCCGTCAACGACACCATCGTCACCTTCGACCGCATCCGCGAAAACCTGCGCCTGCAACGTCGCGCCTCGCTCTACGATCTCACGAATGAGGCCATCAACCAGACGCTCTCGCGCACGGTCATTACCGCCGGACTCGTCTTCTTCTCCGTGCTCGCGCTCGTCGTTTTCGGCGGCGACGTGCTGCGCGGCTTCTCGCTCGCGCTCTTTATCGGCATCATCGTCGGGACCTACTCGACCATCGCCATCGCGACCCCGCTCATGGTCTGGTTCCAGCAGCGGCTGGAACCCGCGAAACGCACGACCGCGACGAGAGAAGGCGGCGCACAAGCCTCCGGAAGCGCGCCTCTCAGCTCGCGCAGCGCGAAGGCGAAAGCCGCCGCGCGCGGCTCGCAACGCACGGCGCGTTCATGAGCCGCACGGCGCGTTCTGTCAGGTTAAGAGCGCGTTAACTAAAGATTTTACGCTTGACTTGAACAGGCATCGCGACATAGACTGAGCGCGTTGCTGGCCCAATTAAATCGCTTTAACAAGAACGCTCCCGTCTGCACGCATTCGTGTCGTTGACGGTGACGCGTGATTGTAGGTTTTTGCCGGAAGTGGTCGGTAGGCCGATCTGTTTCCCTGCGCAGCGTGTGTGAATATTGACGGTTGCGCGCTCTTCGCGCCCGCCCGCCGCTGCTACCCCCGCTATAATTTTAAGTTTCAATTTCATTTTACGGGTGAGTTTCGCCGTCTCGGACGTTTTGGGAACATAACGGTTCCCAAAGGCATCTAATGAGTTGATATTTCACACCCCTGATCCATTGGCACCGGAAGTGGGAGGATAAAAAGATGTTCGATAGTTTAGTGGAGTCTGGCTCGCACAAGGACGATCTGGCGCGCAAAGGCTCGTTTTTTCTCGGGACGTTTGCCATCTACGCAGTGATCCTGCTGGCTCTCGGCGTCCTCAGCGTCTATCTATATAACGAGAGTTTGCCGAGCGACAATCTTGAGTTGATGACGATGGTGGCTCCCGTCCCCGTCCAGAATCAGCCGGAACAACAGCCGGAAAAACAGGCGGAATCGAAACCCGCCGAAGCTACGCCCGACAGGCAGGTGGCGACCCGCACCGATTTCGTCGCCAGCAACTTAGACCCGACGAAAGTGCCGGAGAGAGTCTCTGCCGTGGCGAGCAAAGTTCCGCCGGTTCCGCCGGGGGGCGCCGTGCGTGGCACCTCGAACACTGATCCGGTTGGCGGTAACACCGGCCCTATCGGCCCCGTCGGCCCCGGAACGGGCGGTGTCGGGACGGGTGGTAGCGGCGCTCCGGTCGTGGTCAACACAGACGATCCTGAGCCTGCGCCTCCGCCGAAGCCGACGCCGACGCCCGCGCCCAAACCGCGTGCGCCGATCTCGGGCGGCGTCTTGAACGGCAAGGCCATCAGCAAGCCGCAACCCGCGTATCCGGCGATTGCCAAGGCCGCACGCGCCTCCGGCACGGTCACGGTGCAAGTGACCGTTGACGAACAGGGCAATGT
>DASWNS010000651.1:0-5069 GCA_036399115.1 Pyrinomonadaceae bacterium
ACCTCCTCCGCATACCCCGTCTACAGTGCCAGTTAAGAAACATTCGGGCAGATGAGCTGTATCGCAATTGGCGCCACCACAAATTGCGGTCGGACGCGCCTTTTCAAAAAGGGCGTGAAACCTCCCTCACGACTCTAAATTGCACACCTCGTCAGCCTACATCTTATGGTCGAGATCTCTTTCGAGGGAGGTTTCACTTTATCAAGTCGGATAAGAGTCATTATGTGCAAGTAACCTTGCCAAAAAGTCTAATGGGATCTCATTAGTTTAGCTTCACATCACGGCCTTAAACTTTATCCTGTGGCTGGGCGGGACTTTTCGGCAAAGCTCAGGCAACCCGCGATGTTTAACGCTTCCTCAGGGCCTTGAAACTCACCACGTAAATCAATGCCGGGGACGGGTTCGGCTCCCGCCCCCGGCAAACTACTACGCGCGCGCCGCGAAGCACACCGGCCTCGCGTCGGTCACTGTCGTCCTCCTCACAACGATTTCAGGAACCTGATGAGTTGCGCCTTCTGAAGCGGCGTCAGCGCCTGGTAGGCGGTGCGGCTGGCCGTAGCCTGCCCGGCGTGGCGCAGTATCGCCTCGTCGAGGGCGAAGGACTGCGCGCCGTTGTTCGAGGGCGGGCTCGCGGAGCCGCCGTCGTGCATAAAGCGGTCGCGCGTCCTCAGTCCCCACAGCGGCGCGGTCCGCATCTTGTTCCTGGTTAACTCCCCGTTGGTCTCCACTATCCCGTCGCCCGTCCCGATGTCGTGCAGCAGGAAATCGCTGAAGGGGTGGATCACCTTGTCGCCGAGCGCGGGGGGCACGGCGAACGTCCCGCCATTAATGACCGTTCCCGCGGGCGCCGTCGTTATCGAGCGGACGTGGCAGACCGAGCAACTGAGCGAGTCGAAGAGGGCCGAGCCGGGGTCGGTCGCGTCGTTCAAGGAGAGCTGGAGGCTGCGGGACGGGGCCATGGTCGAGCGCATGAAGCGCGTGAACGCCTCCACGTCCTCGCCGAACCCCTGGTCGCCTCCGGTGTCTTCGGGGTCCGGCACCGTGTCGACTTGCGCGACGCTGCGACCCAGCGACGTCTGCTCGTTCGGCAGGAGCGGGCTGGTGATGCCCATCTCGAATAAGTAGGCCCCGGCGGAGAAGCTGAGCAGGCTGGCGACCGAGTTCTTCCAGCCGAAGCGGCCGAGGCGCGTCTGCCCCGGCGCTTCGAGCAGCGGGACGAAGATGGCGGTGCCGCGCATGGCCGCCGGCTGGCCGTCGCGTATGGCGAGCAGGGTCGAGTCGTCTATGGCCTCGACGAAGCCGAGGCCCAGGACGTGGGGCGAGGCGCGGAAGGTTCGCACCGTCTCACCCTGATCCCTTGAGTAGGCGGGAACGTTGCCGCCGTCATTGTTCCCGCTGAGCTGGGACGGGTTAGCGCCGTCGGGCGCGATGGCCCAGATTTTCATGCCGGCGTTGCGGTCGCTGCCGAAGGCGATGGCCGAGTCGTCGGGCGCCCAGGCCGGGTTGCGGTCTGAGGCCGGGTTGTTCGTCAGCCGGGTCACGATGCCACCGACCGCAAGTATCTTGTAGATTTCGTAGTTGCCGTCGCGGTTCGAGCTGAAAGCGATCATCGTCCCGTCGGGTGAGTAGGACGGCCGCTCGTCGTTGCCCGCGCCGGTCGTGACCTGCGTCTGCCCCAACCCGTTTGGGCTCATCATCCAAATCTTCCCCGTAGGGTTGCTGGCCTGCGGCGAGCGCGTGAAGGCGATCTTCGTGCCGTCGGGTGACCAAGCAGGTGCACCGTCATTGGCGGCTGAGTTGGAGATGTTCGTCTGGCTGGTGCCGTCCTGATTCATCATGAATACCTGGAAGGGCCCCGTGCGGTTACTGGTGAAGGCGATCTTCGTCCCGTCGGGCGACCAGGCGGGCGTGAAGTTTTGGCCGGCCGTGGTGAGTTGTTGCTTGTTCGTCCCGTCGTTGTTCATCACCCAGATTTGGGAGTTGCTGCGGAAGGCGATCTTCGTCCCGTCCGGTGAGAAGGATGGGTAGCTCCCCACGGCGGGGATGTTGCCCACGGCCCCATTCTCGCCGCCGTTAACGCTCATGACGCTGATCTGATTGAGGTGGTTCACGAAGGCGATACGTGCCCCGTCGGGGACGCGCTCCTGAAGTTGCGTGTCGATGCTGCGCGACTGAATGAGCGAACCGCCGGGCGCGGGAACGAACGTCCCGTCAGTCCCGCTGTGCCCGGCCCTCAGCTCGAAGATCTGGCTGGAGCCGCCGGTGACGCTGTTCTGGTGGCACTCGGCGCACGACTGCGCGTTGTAGACCGGCCCGAGGCCGCCGGCTTTCTCCTCGCGCTGCTCGAAGGCGGCGCGGTCCAGGTCGAATTGAGCCTGGGTGGTGAAGCCGTTGGTCACGTTGTCGAAGTTAACGGGCGCCTCGGTCGGGCCGGACTGGCTCCTGACCGCCGTCGTGAGTGCCAGCGAAGTGACAAGCAGTGAGGCGAAGACCGCGAGGGCGAACAGCTTGAGAGCTTTCATGTTTTCTCCTGAGATAGAAGCCGCTTTCGGCTTTACCGGAAGCGGTGGGGCGCCGGCAGCGGCCCGCGGACGTGAAGCTTGAAAACCGGGTTGCGACCCCGGAACGGCAAAAAGTTGCCTGAATTCAATGTGGGCCGAGACGTGGCCACGCCGACGAAGAGGCTCCCCGCGTGCCGCCTGATGAGAAGCGGCGAGAGCGAGTGGCTTCGAAAGAAGAGCGTGCGGCTGTGCTTCGTGCCGCCGCTGCCGGTGAATAGGTGTACGTGAGGTTAACGGAAGAGGAGCAGGCTCCTCCCGTTAACAGAGAAACGAGCGCGCTGTGACCACTCGGCTCAACGTCTGGGTGAAGTTAGGGCCGGTGAGGTTAAGGTCGCGCATCCTACTGATCGGGTCAAAGATTGGGTGTAGCGCGGGTAAATTTACTCGCATCGGATATTGGCGTCAATAGAATTATGCTAAAGCGCCAATACGGTCATTGTGTCTTGTTAATTTGTGCGACATAAAAGAACGGCCGCTCCTTTGAGAGGCTGTTCGCGTCCTATAATATATATTACGTCGGATTCACCCGCACTTTTGATGACGCTGGAGCAGACCTCTCGCGGTTTACTGAACCAGCAGCTGTATTACGTTGAATGGAGTACCCGCGCTACTCTGCGCCGCTTACGGCTATGATTTAGGGAAAATCATTGACAGTAACTGAAGTCTTCAATATATTGGCGGCCCATTCTCAACGGGTTGCCCACTAACCTCTGTGTGCTACGGGCTTCCCACTTTGTATTTTGTACCTGCTGTCCTCTATGACTCACACCATTCCAAATCATGGCATTTCAGCCATAGTGACAGCAACAGGCGCGTCGAACTCCTCGCTGTCAGCCTGATTTACCCGCTGGTGCTCCGGCTGATCAACTTTTTGAAACCCCGGCCACGTGACTTAACTTGAGCCGTCAAGTTTAAGCTGCCTGTTAGCCACCCGCATCTCCCAAGAGGCTCACCATGTCGAAATTAAGAAGAACCCCTGCGCGAAAGGTCGCCGCTGTTATTTTGGTCGGCTGCATCTCGATGGCACTTGTATTGCCCTCGTCATTGGCGCAAAAAGCGGATGTCAGTCCGCAAAAGAAAGAAGCAGCCCAAAGCCCAAGTCGACAGGTAGAAGTCCCGACCGCCGTTCTCACAGACGCGGTTAACAATAAACGGGTGGACAAGGGAGCGGGTGTGGCCGAAGTGGGCAAACCCCTTTTCGCGCAGGGCGGGAAAGAAAGCCTCGAAAGGGCAAAGCTGATCAGTCTGGAAATTCTGAGCCAGCAGGTGCAGACGCGCAGCGTCGGAGCTATTAATGACCTGAAGGCTGAAAAGGTTGAAATAGACGATTTGCAAATGGCGCATACGCGCGTGCGGCAAACGGTGGAAGGCATTCCGGTTTGGGCAGGGGAGGCAATCGTTCACTTGAAATCGGACGGTTCGCTCTTCGCGATTACCGATGACCTTAAGGAAGGGGTCAGCGTAGATACCAAGCCGAGCATTTCGGCGGATGAGGCTGTGCGTATTGCCAACAACTTGTACACCGGCACAGCGGTAGAAACCGAAGCGGCGAAAGTGGACTTGTGGGTCTATCGCGGCGAGGACCGCGATCATCTGACCTATCGAGTCGAAATACCGAGGCTTGATGGTTCCGAGGGCACCTCCATACCGGTCGATTTCATCGACGCGCAAACAGGAGAACGGGTGTTCGGTTATGACAATTTACAGACCGGCACGGGTGCGTCGCTCTACAGCGGAACGGTGACGATCAACACTAGTAGCTCGGGACAGAATTTTTTCATGGAAGACTTAACCCGCCGGATGGGTACCTACAATAATAATGGCACCGGTAATGCTGATACCGACGATCCAGGTACTCAGTCACCGTTCGTCGATGGCGATGACAATTGGAATGCCACGATCCAAAGGGCCGGCGTTGACGCGCATTATGGAGCGGCGAAGACGTTTGACTACTATCTTAATGTTCACGGCCGGAACGGCATTGATGGCTCAGGTGGTCCCAGAACGACAGCCGCCAGCGCGAACGGTGCGATAGGCTTGATTACCTCCAGAGTTCATTTCGGCAATGCATACAAGGGTGCCTTTTGGGACCCCAACAGAAAAACGATGAACTATGGAGATGGCGATGGGGTTCTGTTGTCGCCGCTGGTAGCCCTTGATATTTGCGGCCACGAAATGACACACGGCGTTACGCAGCATACGGCAAACTTGGTTTATGCGGGTGAATCCGGCGCGCTGAACGAGTCGATGTCAGATGTTTTTGGAACAATGATTGAAAGGTTCGCGCGCCCGGCAACCTGGAATTGGAAAGCAGGTGAAGACGTCTATACGCCAGGAACTCCGGGCGACGCCATACGTTATATGGACAATCCGCGCCTTGATGGACAGTCTCCAGACCACTATAGCCAGCGGCTCCATCCGGGATTTTGCACCCCTGACCCTAGGAATGACAATTGCGGCGTGCACTATAATTCAGGTATTGCCAACCATGCTTTTTATTTGATTGCG
>DASWNS010000652.1:0-20142 GCA_036399115.1 Pyrinomonadaceae bacterium
TCACTCGTCACTTGTCACTCGTCACTTCTACCAATGGCGTTTCGGTGGCGGGGGCGGGTTGCCCGGCAGGCGGTGGCGGCACCTGTGGAGGCGGCGCGCCGGGCTGGTCTTTTTCCTCTGTGGCGACGGCGGAAGCGTCCGCCGCAGGCTCCGCGCGCTCCGTGCCTTCGGGCGAAGGAATCACTTCGATGAGCGCGTGATTGTCCGTGTGCAGGTAGCGCGTCACCACGTCCTTGATCTGTTCCGGCGTGACGCTCAGGTAAAGCTCGATCTCCGTGTTGACGAGATGCGGGTCGCCGTCGTAGAGCGTGTATTCGGCGAGTCGTTGCGCGCGGTACATCGTGGTCTGGCGTCCGCGCACGGAATCGTTCAAGAGCGTGTTGCGCAGTTTCTCCATCTCTTCCGCGCTCGGACCTTCTGTGGCGAGGCGTGCGATCTCTTCGTTTATCGTGCGGCGAATCTCTTCGGTCGTGCGTCCGGGTTTCGGGATGGCGAACAGGTAGAGCGACGAAGGACCCCGGCGTTCGCCGACGCCGCCCTGCACTGCGACGACCGATTCGTCGCCCTTCACGAGCTTTTGATAAAGCCGCGAGCTTTCGCCTTCGAGCAGGAGTTCGCTGGCGAGCGTTAAGGCGTAGGCGTCGGGCGTGCGGCGCGCGGGCGCTTTCCAGCCGAGCATCAGCGCGGGAAGCTGCGCGAACGGATCGGGATACTTCTCGAAGGGCGCGGCCACTTCCAGCGGTTCGCTCACGTCCACAGGGGGCGGCGCGGGCTGGCTCGGAATGGTCGCAAAATATTTCTCCACGAGCGCGCGTGCTTCCCGGCTGTCGAAGTCGCCGCAGATGATGAGCACGGCGTTGTTCGGCGCGTAGTAGATGCGAAAGAACTCCTTGATGTCTTCGATGGTGGCATCGTCGAGGTCTTGCATGGAGCCGATGGTCGAGTGCGCGTTCGCGGGGTTCCGGTAGATGAGTTCGTTGAGGCGCAGGAAGGCGTTAGAGTAGGGGCGGTTGTCGTAGTTGAGCCGCTTCTCCTCCTGCACGGCATTGCGTTGATTGTCGAGATTCTCCTGCGTGACCTTCAGAGAGCGCATGCGGTCGCTCTCCAACCAGAGCGCGAGCGGGAGTTGATTGGCCGGGAGCGTCTCGTAGTAGTTGGTGCGTTCGGATGAAGTCGTGCCGTTCATCGTGCCGCCGGAATTGAAGATGTACTGGAAGTGCGCGGCCTTCGGCACGTTCTCCGAGCCTTGAAACATCATGTGCTCGAAGAGATGCGCGAAACCCGTGCGCCCCTCGCGTTCGTTGCGCGAGCCGACATCGTAATAGACGCAGACGGAGACGACGGGCACGCTCCGGTCTTCGCTCAAGACGACGCGCAGGCCGTTCGCTAAGGTGAACTGTTCGATGGGAAGATGCGGCAGTGTGAAGCTAGCGGACAAATTAAGACCTCAGTATAAATTGAAATGATAAATAACGATGACGTACTGCGAAACGGGGCGACCCTCTTTCTCCGCCGGTTCAAACTTGATCCGGCGCGCGGCCTTGATCGCTTCCTCAGTTACGCCGTGAGGCAAACCTTCGATCACCTTTATCTTGTCACGCACTTTGCCGTCCGAGCCGAGAATGATGCGTAGTTTGACCACGCCGCGCACCCCGTAGCCACGCGCCTCGACCGGATAGCCGGGGTTCGGCTTCGACTTGATGACGGCGCGCTTGGTGACTCCCCTGACCGTCTGCGGTTCGTCGTCCGCTTGCGCTCCATCTTGCGGCTGGTCCTGCGCCCCGTCTTTCGCTTCCTCTTTTGTCTCAGACTTTCCGGCGCGCTCTTCCTGCGGCGGCTCACTGCGGCGCACGCGGCGCGATTGCGCGAGGGCGTCCGCCGCGCACACAGACGCGAAAGCACAGAAGATGAAAAGGACAAAAACGCGTTTCATAATCTTTCGGACTTTTGCCGCCCGGAAGCGTGTAAAGAAGTTGCCGCCAGTTCCGCGCCGCCGCGATCTCTAACTTTGCGGCGTATTGATCATGCCGCGCAGTTCGGCGCGCAGACGCTCGATCTCGTGGAGTTTCTGCTGCACGCGTTCGAAGAGCGGGGTCTGCGATTTGATGCCTTCGTCAATGAGAAAGGCTGCCGCTTCGGCGCGCGAGCGGAAGACTCCCGCCTGCACCAGGTTCTCCAGCTTCTCCTGTGCCTCGTGCGAAACTTTGACGGCAACCACGTAATCGTCCTTCGCAGAGATGGCGCGCTCGATGGTGCGGCTGATGTCGCGCCCGATGGAAGAGAGCGATTCAGGGATGCGCGAGGCGATGTCGCGCACGGAAGAGGACATCCGTTCGCGGTCTGCGCCGTGCCCCGTTTCGTCTTCGTCTTCGCGCAGCATCAAGTCGTCAATCATGTCGCTCTGATTCACCGGGGAGGGGTCGTCCGGGCTATGCGGGTTGTTTGGGTCATAAGGGCTGCTCATACGATAAATCTCCTTCACGTCTGTTGACGCCGCGCACGCGGGCTTAAAAGTAACGACCGGGCGCGTGCCTGCTTCCTGTGCAATGTGGACGTTGATTGCCGCACCCATTTTAAGTTATCGGAGGGAAAGTAACAAACAGCCGACCCGGCGAGAAGAAGGGAAAATGGTAAATGCTAAAGGGGAAGGGAGGAGAGCAGATGCGTCTACTCCAACCAGCCCTTTTCCTTTCCCTTTCCGCCCGCGCCTTTCCCCCTTTTTCTCCCGCCTCGTACGAGAAAATGGATGCGCCTTTGCCGGAGCGGGACGCAACCTTGCCGCCCTTTCACTCATCCAGTACTATACAAAAACTGCCTCCGGCGGTCTTGGTCGCACACCCGGCGATTACGCTTCCGGCGTTTATTTGATTTCAACTTAAGCGGAAATGGTCTTGAAAGGTTTGCCAGCAGTGAAACAAAAAATTTCATCCGCCCTCGTCGCGCTTCTACTCGTCGCGCTTTCGCTTCCCACCTCTGTTCTCGCGCAGCAGCCTGCGCCTGAACGTCGTGGCACCGCTCCCGGTCAGAGCATGCCCCCGAACGTTGGCGCGCCCGCTCAGAGGGGCACAGGGCGACAACGCCAGCGCGTCCCGGCTTCGTCCGGCGCGACCGCCGCCATCGAAGAGGACTTCGCAGAGGCTTTGAGCATCGTGCAGGAAAACTATGTTGACGGCGTGAAGATCGATTACAACGCCGCCTTCAAGTCGTCCATCATCGGCATGCTGCGCTCGCTCGACCCGCACTCGAACTATTACGACTCGAAAGAGTTCGAGGAGCTACAGGCCGACTGGCGTTCCGAGTATTACGGCATCGGCGCGACCATCGGCGACCGCACCATCGCCGGTCAGACGGATACCTACATTCTCGCCACTTTTCCCGGTGCGCCCGCCACGCGCGCTGGCCTGCGCTTCGCCGACCGCATCGTCGAAGTGAACGGCGAGGCCATCAAAGGCAAAAATTCGAGCGACGTGCGCGACCGCCTGCGTGGTCCGAAAGGCTCTACCGTCAAGGTCACGGTCGAACGCGCTGCGACGAAGACGCTGGAGACGGTCGAGATTACGCGCGACGCCGTCGGCCAGCCGACGGTTCCCGATTCCTACATGATCAAGCCCTCTGTGGGCTATGTTGACATGACGCGCGGCTTCAATCGCAGCACAGCGGAAGAGTTCTCCGCCGCACTCGAAGACCTGCACAAGCAGGGCATGACCTCGCTCGTGCTCGACCTGCGCGGCAATCCGGGCGGACTTCTCGATCAGGCCGTCAAAGTGGCCGAGCGATTTTTGCAGCGCGGGCAGGTCATCCTTTCGCAGAAAGGGCGCGTCCCCGGCAGCGAGCGCACTTATGAATCGCGCAACAGTTCGCCCGATTCCGTGCCGCTCGTCGTGCTCGTCAACCGCAACTCCGCTTCGGCCTCCGAGATCGTGGCGGGCGCATTGCAGGACCACGACCGCGCACTGATCATCGGCGAGACGAGCTTCGGCAAGGGACTCGTCCAGAGCATCATCCCGCTCGAATACGGCACGGCGGTGACGCTCACTTCCTCGAAGTATTACACGCCTTCGGGTCGCCTCATCCAGCGCGATTACACGAACGAAGGACTCTACGATTACTACACGCGCGGCGGCGTCGGTAGTCTCGACGCGGACAACAAAGCGGCGGAGCCTGCCAAGCCCTCCGGCCCCGAGAGTCTGACCGATACCGGGCGCAAAGTTTACGGCGGCGGCGGCATCGCGCCCGACGAACCCGTCAAACCGCGCATCATCGAACCGGCGCAACAACGCTTAACCGATCCCATCTTCGCTTTCGTGCGTGAACTCGTCAACGGGCGCATCAAGGGTTTTGAGAACTACAAAGTCGCGCGCGCCATTGATTACAATCACGACATAAAAGCCGAGGACTACCCGGTGACGGATAACTTGTTCAAGGCGTTCAAGACGTTCGTGGCGAACGACGAGACGCTTAAAGTGAAAGAAGCGCAACTTGATAAGAGCCGCGAGTTCATCACGCGCCAGATGCGTTACGACATCGCCACCGCCGCTTACGGCACGGTCACGGCGTCGCAAGTGCTGGTCACGGACGACCCGCAAGTCGCCAAAGCGATAGACGTGCTGCCGCGTGCGCGCGACCTCTCGACGGCAGCCATGCGCGGGCGCAATCCCGAACGCAAGACGTTTGAATAACACGCGCCAGCCGCTCGCAGGCTTTAATGAAAGAGGCCGTCAACTGCAAAAGTTGGCGGCCTCTTCGCTTGTTTGCTTTTCACCCTTCGCCGCAGAGGCACCAGTTTATTACTCTCCCGTCCGGTCGTGCGGCGCATCGACGGGCTTGGATTCGGGTGAGCCTTTCTGTCGCAGCCAGACCGTGAGCAGCACCATCATGCCGATGGCGAGAAATTCGCTCTGCCAGTTTTGTAGCGACTCGAACCAGAAGCGTGAAGTGCCCATGTAGGCGAGGGCGGAAACCTGTTCGCCCGCGTTGCCGTGCGCGATCTGTTCCTGATTGTATTCGCCCGCGCCGCCCACGGCGTGCAGCCAGAAAGAGATGAGGAACAGCAGAAAGAAAGTGAGACTCAGCGAGTTCTCATAAAGTTTCAGGACGAAGCCGCCGCGACGCACCGGCCACGGCGCATCCTTTTTGTTGCGCGAGTTGCGCGGGTCGCGGTCTACGGCCTCCTCTTCGTCCGGGTCTTTCGATTCCGCTGAGCCTTTCTGGTAGAGGAAGATCGTGAGCACGATGAAGATGAACATCTGTAGAAACTCGCTCTCCCAGTTCTCCATCGTCGCTTCGAGAAAGTGGGGGGTCCAGAGGTATTCGGCGTAACCGGCGGCGGGTTGGCCGTGTGCCTGCTGGTCGTTGTTGTATTCGCGCTGGCCGACGACTGATTGACCGACGATAAGCGTGAAGAAGAACAGCACGAACAGCACGAGCGACAGCCCGTTGTTGCGAAAAAATCGCCTCATAAGTTTTCTCTTCGTCGTTCTCGAACGGTAAGATTTTACGTCAGAGCTTGGGCTAATCCTGCTTGGCGAACTGTCGAGTTTGCGGCTGCGGCTTCGGTTCGTCGTGGCCGGCTCGCTGCTTTAATTCGTCGAAATTGATCTCGTTTGAAGGGCGCGTGTCGGCCTTGAGCACGCGCTGCATGTGTTCGAGGGCGTGGCGGTTCTCGTCTGCGTCGCTGGAGGCGACACAGTCGGCGGGGATCAGGAGATGGAAGTCGCGCATGTAGGCGTCGTTGGCGGTGAAGAGGACGCAGATGTCGCCGGTGAGGCCGGTGAGGATTAAGCTTTTTACTTGCAGGTAATCGAGCAGGGTGTCGAGGGTGGTGGAGAAAAATCCGGAGTGCTTGGGCTTGAGGACGAAGTAGTCGTCTTCCTGGGGCTGCAACAGTTCGGCGACGGGTCTGCCGCGCACGTCCTCTTCGAGACAATGCTTGAGCACGGATTTGAAGTCCGATTGCCACTTCCCGAAATTGTCGTTGACGTAGATGACGGGAATCTTCGCTTCCTTCGCACGCTGTTTCAACGCGGCCAACTTCTCGGCCATCGGCAGCGCATGTTCGAGCAATTTCCCGCCGCTGCTGAACTCCAGATCGTTGATGACATCAATTAACAGCAAGGCCACTTCCGCCTTGTCCGGCACAAACCCGTGCAAGTCTTCATTCTTCGCCGGCACGCTTTCGTCTAGCCCCCTTCGCACGTCGAATTCCACCGAGCAATCAAACTCGCGTGCATAGTACCCGAACTTCCGGCGAAAAGGGGAGGGGAAAATCAGCCGGTGGCCGTGTGTTCGTTGTTTAGCGACCGTCACACAGGTTACTAAAGATTCGGCTTGAACCAACGGCCACCGGCCATATCACACGTAAGCGGGAGCTTTGGCTTCGCTTCGCCGCTTGCGCCAGACGGCCAACAGCGCGCCCATGGCGAGAAAGGCGACCAGATGGTAGCCGATATTGATGAGGTAGAGGCCGAGCGGCCTGAACTCGAAGAAGACTGTGTTCAAGTTGGTGGTCACGATAAAGCCGAGCCACAGCCACAAGCCGGTCTTCGCGCCGTCCGTCGCGTTCTCCGCGCTCGTATAGCGCACGATATGCGCCAGCACGTAAGCCGCGACGAGTGAGCCGACGAAGGCCAACGCCAGTTGCGCCCCCGCGCCTTCGGCCTGAACGCGCGCAATCTGCTCCGGCGACCAGCGCATGACCTCGATGAACTTGCCCCCGAACAGGAGCGGTGAATACCAGATTCCGCCGAGCACCCAGTATCCAATCGCCGAGACGGCTACCGCCGCGTAGTTAATCTTCATCACATTTCTCTCCCGTTTAAAGTTGGACACGCACGCTCACTTGGCCGCCGGGTCGAATTGCATGATCCCGAAGAGGTTGCCCTCCGTGTCTTCGCAATAAGCGACGTAACCGATGCCCGGCACTGCGCCTTTCGGCATGACTACTTTGCCGCCGTGCTCCTTGATCTTCTGCGTGTAATCGTCAACCGAAGGCACGTCAATCGTGTTGGTGGTGGAGGCTTGCGGCAGAGGGTTGTCGGAACGTTTCATCAGCCCGCCGTCGATGCCGGGCTGTCCCGCCTCGCCCGTCATCAGCAGCCAGTAGCTCTGGGGGCCGTCCCACTTCTGCGTCTTCCAACCGAAGACCTCTCCGTAGAATCTCACGGCGCGCTCGGGTTCGTCCGCGCTGAGTTCGAAATGAATAACTCTCGGCATGTTGTTCTCCTTCATCGCTTGGGAAATTTTCACTTCCAGGCCGTGCGCCTCTTTGAGAGACGAAGGCACGGCATTGATTATGCGAGGCGATGTGTGGCCTGTGCCGGAAACGAGGACGCCGCTTTTATTACTACGGTGTTCGAGCGGCGCAAGGCCGTGGGCTTGGCGCGTTGCCAAACCGCAGCGAGGGTCTTCTTTTGTGGCGAGGGTGTAACGCGACCGTCGAAGCGAGCGTTGCGCGTTTTCAGTCTGGAAAAGCGCGTGGACTCGCCGGTCGCCTGTCAAAGTCTGGATTGCTGAATAGCTGGAGATTGCCTTCGGGATAAAAAGAAAGGTGAGTTAACCCCTTGTTCGTAACTCACCTTTCAACCCGCCCTGTGTTCGTTCTTTGCGCGCAACTCGTGGTTGACGTTAATTTCTTCCACTCGACGACGCGGCTTCTTCCACGTCAGTGAGCGGCGAGCCACTCGCTGAATATTTCGGACTCTTCCTGCTTGCCGCTCCAGCGCGCGCGATTCTTGCCCGTCAAAGCGAGCACCATCGCCTGATGCTGTCCGGCGCGGTCGCCGAGCCGCTCGAAGTAGTTGTAGAGCCGGTCGAGTTTCTGCACCGACTCGCGCGCCGCGTCCACCGTCTTGAACGAGAGGACGTTGCGGAAAAAGCGCGTATAGACGTTCTGCTCGCGCCCCGTCGTCGTGTAGAGATCAAAGTAGCCCGTCAGGTATCCGGCGGACTGCAAGACCTGCGCCACGTAACTCGGACGCGCCGCCACCTGCCTGACGATCTGCGCGATGTCCGTCGTGCCCGCTTCGTAGAGCGCGAGAATCTGCTCCTTCTTCGTGCGCGCTTCCTCTTGATCCACGCGCGCCGTCTCTTCGTTCTCCTGCTCGACGACACCAGCCGCCACCGCTGCCTGCGGCGCGTTCTCGTATTCGAGTTCGAACGTCAGAGGCTGTTCCTGAATCAATTCTTCTGTCGTCATCTTTAACCTCTTACTTCCCGGAGCCGCCGCGCGCGGGGCAGGTTTGATTCAATCATTGCCGCCCCGCCGCGACTATCCAGGCTCCCCTTGGTAACTCCGTTAGCTGGCGCGGCGCATCGGCTGTTGCTGCTCGCCGCCCTGCAAGTTCTTCAAGTGGTCGATGAAGGACGAAGCAGCCTTCTTCGACAACTCTTCCGTGCGGCAGCGAAGCACCTGCTGGCACTCCTCTTCCACATCCACGTTCGCCTCGCGTGCGAGCGCGCGAATCATGCCGAGTTGCTTCGGCGTCACGAGGTCGCCCATGGACTTCGCCAGAGGATCGCGCGGGAACTCGCTCTGCGGAGCCGAACCGGTCTGCTCGATCACTTCCGACTCGCGCTGGTACAACTCGCGCCCGATGCCGAACTTGATGGCCGCACGCTTCAACGCGTCGTGCTCGGCCTTCTTGATGCCCGTCTCGTTGTCCGCCGTGCCCGTGCCGACGCCTTCTCTGGTCACGCCGTCAATCGAGATGGCGGCGGTGACGGCCACCATGTCGCCGATCTGGACGATGCCGCGAACCGAGTGCGACCAGGTGGGCGCAATGCGGTCGAGGAGGTCTGCGACCGTGTGCCACTCGACGTATTCCACCATGTGCGGGTTGCCGTTGCGGTCGCGCCAACCTTCGCGCGTCTTGATGAACTTCGGGTCAATCGGCTGGCGCAGAGTGCGCAGAGTGCTCGTGAAAGCGAGCGGCACAACCGGCGCGCTGCCCGTCGCTGCTGCGTGTTCTTCCGCGGTGACGAATTCCAGATCATCTTCCGGCTCGATCACGGCAGTTGCTTGTCTCTTACTCATTTCTTCTTGCTCCTCTTCCTGTCTGTGATCCGCAAGCGAACTCACCGCCGGGGCGAACGCTGTTGTGTGGGCGGCTGTCTCGCCGCCTTCGTCCGCCGTCGTGTCCGGTTCGTCCTGCTCCCGTTCGAAACGCGTGGTCGCCGTCGCGGCGTCGGCCTGTCGGCTCTCACCTTGCGGGGCGCGCTTCTCGGATGCGGTCGTGTTCGTGTTGGGCGTCTCCGCCGTTTTTGGCGCCGCCGCGCGTGCGACGGTGCGGTCTGCCGGTTGCTGCTTGGTTACAGCTTCCGTGTTGCGTGCGAGCAGCGAATGCTTGACGGCCAGAACGTGCTCGCAACGAAACGTCGGGTCTTCGACCGACTGCTCCTCAAATTCCAGACAAGAGCAACGCACTTTGCCCGCATCGTCTCGCCAGACTTCGTAGCTGCTGCGCTTGCCGCGCAAGGAGGGCGTCGTCACCAGAAAGCGGTCGCCCTCGCGTGTCACCAAGCCCATCGCCGCGATGCCCTGCGCGCGTTTGTCGCGCATGATCGCTTTCTTGTCGGTGCTCGTCGTGTTGGTCGCGGTTGCTGTTGCCATGGTCTTTAACTCCTTGAAAATCCTTTAACTTTACGCCGCGCGCTCTACGGGCATCTCCGTCACCGTCGGCTGCGCCTGCTTCGTCTGCTGCACCGGATTCACTGCTACTGCCGCTGTCGCTCCGGCGCGTTCCGCCAGCCGACGCTCAAGCTCCATGATGCGCGCTTCCAATTCCTCCACGCGCCGCCCCTGCCGGTGCACCGTCTTGAACAATCCGTCGAATGTTTCCCAGATATGGTCGCTCATCTCACCCTCAACTTTTCGGGCTGTTTTCGCCGTGTCTGAAACGCTCTGTTTCATACGTGAAACAGTGTACCATGAGACGTTTTTTGTTGCAAGCATAAAACAAGGTCTTGCGTCTGGGATTTTCCTGTGATATGGTCTGGGATTAGAGGAGGGGCGTCTTGCGGCTTCCTGTAAGCTGTCGGACGCATCAAGAAGGAGGCCAAACATGGCAGAATTTGGAAAAAGTCTGGTAAATACGGTGGAATTAGGGCGTGCGATCCGTCGCAAACGCGAGGAGGCGGGCTTGAGCCTGCGCGACGTAGCGAATGAAACGCAGGTGTCGGCCTCGACGCTCTCACGCATCGAAAACGGCACGGGCAAACCCGACGCCGACAACATCGCGCGCCTAACCGCGTGGCTCGACATGCCTATGGAGCGCATCATGAGCGGTCGCTCACAGGATGCCGACGGCAACGACGCAGCCAAAGCGGTCGTCTACTTCCCGCACGAAGCGACGCCCGACATCGTCGAAGCGCACCTGCGCGCCGACCGCAATCTCTCGGCAGAGACAGCCAAAGCCCTCTCCGAACTCTTCCGCGTCGCCTACGCCCAATTCAGCCATCCCGGCGAAGACCCACGCACGCGCAACAAGCGGAAGTAAACGGCACGCACAGTTCTCAAGTTTATTAGGCGCTCAACCCTTCCGAGGTGAGCGCCTAATTTAATTATTTCATTAAACTGTTGGTGAAATGATGTTGTGAGCGGGGAAAGTTTGTTTTGACAGTAGGCTCGATTTACAGCGTAAATTTCAGCGGAGCAAAGTGGTGTCTAAGCGGGTATAATCTTCTTAAGCGAAAGGAGCCGCATGTCTTCTCAACGTAAAACCTTAATGACGCCGGAGGAATACCTCGCTGCGGAGCGGAAGGCTGAGACGCGGAGCGAGTATTTCGCGGGTGAAGTGTTTGCGATGGTGGGGGCGAGTAAGCGGCATAATCTCATCGCGGCGAATATCATCCGGGTGCTAGGCAACCAGTTGCTCGAACGCCCGTGCAATGTCTACCCGAGCGATATGCGTGTGAAGGTGAGCGCGACGGGGAAGTACACTTATCCTGATGTCGTGGTGGCGTGTGAACCGGAAGTGTTTGATGATGCGGAGAATGATACGCTGCTCAATCCGGTGGTAATCGTCGAAGTCTTGTCGGCTTCGACGGAAGCTTATGATCGCGGGAAGAAGTTTGAGCAGTATCAGCAGATTGAGTCGCTGACGGAATATATCCTTGTTGCACAAGAGCCGTACCGGATCGAGCAGTATGTCAGGCAGAGCGATAAAGAGTGGCGATATTCGGAATATCACGCTGCGGAAGAGGTAATAAAAATTAGCGTCATCGGCGGCGAGCTTGCTTTGAAGGACGCGTATGCCAAAGTTGTGTGAACTGGAGCCGCTTGGGATTAGGGACCGCGCAAATGGACGAGACGAAATTTCCGCCGACGTTTAAGGGGAGGCAATATGAGTTGCGGGCGATGGGGCTGCGCGAGTTTGCGGGGTTGCGTCGTGATGATGAGGCGTTAGACCCGTTTGCGCTGGCGCATTTTGCGAAGTTGATGGTGAGTGATTTCGAGCAGGTGCAGGGGTTGTCGGAGGAGACGCGGGAGCATCTGTTGGGGGTGGGTTCGGATGCGTGGTCGGGCGGGACGTGTTCGCGCCCGCTGCCGAACGGGTGGCGTCTGGTGCTGTTGAATCCACGTCACGGCGCGGCGCGCAATAACGCGACGTTGATGGAGGAGGTCTGCCACGTTTTTCTCGGACACAAGGCGAACCGGCTTTCAATCGTGGCGCAGAACAAGCAGGGAAAGACGGTCGCGCGTGATTACAACGAGGCGGACGAGGAGGCGGCTTATGCGGTGGGCGCGGCGGCGCTCGTGCCCTATAGCGCGCTCAGCCGTCTGGTGCGCGCAGGCAAGACTTCGACGGAGATCGCGCGGCGTTTCAATGTGAGTCGTGAACTGGTTGAGTATCGCATGAAGGTGTCGCGGCTGTGGGGCGAGTATCGCACGCAGCACGCGGAAGAGGTTGAGGCGCGTTACGCGGCGCGTCAGGCTTACGCGAACAACAACGGCCATGCCCGTTGAGTCGCCTTCACCCGAGCGCGAACGCCTGTTAAAACTGCGCGACGAGATCAAGCGCGTCATAGATTATCGATCCTTTTATTTACGCTACTGTCCGAACGCACACCCTCCTCCAGCGGGTGGGCGTCTGCAAACGCTCTGCCCCATCCCCGCACACGCGCATAGCGGCAGAGGCCATCCGAGTCTCTCCGTTGATCTCACGCGCGGCCTCTTTCATTGCTTCTCGCGCGAAGAGGGCGGCGACGCCATACGCTTCTACGAGTTGATGCACGAGTTGAAGTTCAGCCGCGCCGTGCGGGAACTCGGACGCGAACTCGGACTGGCCGGACGCGGCAGCCGCACCGTGCGCGCTCTCGCGCTGCGCGCCGCGCCCGACGAGTTGCCGCCGGTGGGGCAAGAACCGGAGCCGCTCGCGCAGGAACGTGTCAGCGCGATTTGTGAGACTTTTCTGGCGGCGTGTCGTGTGGAAGATCAGGCGGAAGGTCTTAATTATCTCGCGCGGCGCGGCATTGACAGCGGGACGGCGCGGCGCGCAGGCGTGGTCTATTTCCCGCGCCGCGCCTATCGACGCGTGATGCGCCGGGTGCAGGCGGCGTTCGCAGCCGAAGAGTTGCAGCGCAGCGGTCTGTTCAACGCGCGTGCGCACCTGACGTTTTATCGTCACCGCCTGCTGTTCCCGTTTCGCGTGGAGGGGTGCGCGGTCTATTTGCAGGCGCGTACGACTGCGGCGGGCGTCGAGCCGCGCTGGCATAACATGCGCGGCGGCGTGCCTTCGCTTTATAACGTTGACGCTTTGCCCGAACTCGCCAGCGGCAGCGTCGTCTATCTCGTTGAAGGTTTTACCGACACGCTGACGCTTTTGGCGCACAACTTTGCGGCGGTCGGACTCGTCGGCGCGGGCGGCCTGAAGGCGGAATGGCTCGCGCCGCTCGGACGTTTCCGCGTCGTCGCCGCGCTCGACCCTGACGCGGCGGGACAACGCGCAGCCTGTCGCTACGAAGAACTCTTCGCCTCGCGCGGCCTCGCCCTCGCGCGCATCACGCTCCCCGCCGATGTCAACGATTTCTTTCGACACCATACGGCAGCCGCGTTGGAGTTCGCACTGCTGACCGAAGCAGCGTTGGAAAAGCAGGAGTCAGAACACAGAATACAGGACACAGAATGAAAGCAACTTATTTCTCTTCTGACTTCTGTATTCTGTGTTCTGTATTCTCTCTTCATTCATCCGTCATCGCTTCTTATCCTTCGTCCCTGCTCTCGCATCACTTATAATCAGGTTTCGCTTAAGTGCCGGTGTGCGCCGGAAGCGTATGTCCCTTTATGTCTGAACAGATCAAAGATGTGTCGGAAGCGACGACAGCAACGAAATTAACCGTCGTCGATAAGCTGCGGATGCTGCTCGACATCACGAAGAAGATCAGCCGCTCGCTCGACGTTGACGAGGTGCTCGAACTCGTAATGGACACGCTCGGCACGCTTCTCCCTTACGATGCGGCGGGCATCTACATGATCGAACGCAGCGGGCGCGACGACGCGCCCGACGGCGAACTCGGCGCGCTCAAAGGTTTCAGCACAACCTCCGTGCGCGGCTACGACATCAACGAATTGACCGGGCTGCATTTGAAGGTCGGCGAAGGTCTGCTCGGCTACGCGGCGCAGACGGGCGAGCCTCTGATCGTGCCCGACGTGAGCCTCGACCCGCGTTACGTCAACGCGCGACACGACACCTGCTCCGAGATGGTTGCGCCGATCATCTCGAACGACAAAGTGATCGGAGCTTTCGATCTGGAGAGCGACCGGAAGAACGCTTACAACGAAGACGATCTCGAAATCCTGATGCTGCTCGCCTCGCAGGTCGCCATCATTATCGAGAAGGCCATGCTGTATGAGCAGTCGGTCGAGAAGAAACGCCTGCAAGCGCAACTCGAAGTCGCGCGTCAGGTTCAACTCGAACTCCTCCCCTCGCGCGACCCGCGACTCGAAGGCTTCGATATCAGCGCGTACAACTTCTCAACCGAAGAAGTCTCCGGCGACTACTACGATTTCGTCAGTCTCTACGAGGATCATCTCGGCATCGTCATCGCAGACGTGTCGGGCAAGGGCGTGCCCGCCGCGCTCCTGATGGCCTTCCTGCGCGCGAGCCTGCGCGCCGCCATACACATCGGCTACGCGCCGAACATCTCGATGTCGAAGGTCAATTATCTGCTCTGGGAGTCAATCGAGAACAATCAATACGTGACGGCCTTCTACGGCGCGCTCGACGCGACGAACCACACGCTCGCTTACGCCAACGCCGGGCACAACCCGCCCCTCCTGATGGACGCGGAAGGCAACGCGCGCTTCATCGAACGCGGCGGCATCCCGCTCGGCATGTTTCGCGACACGCGCTACTACGAATACTACCTGCCCATTCTGGCCGGGCAGATCATCGTGCTCTACACGGACGGCATCACGGAGGCGACCAACGCGGCGGGCACGGAGTACGGGCGCGAGCGGCTCGAAGGCAAGGTGCGCGAAGGACGCGACCTGAGCGCGCGCGAGTTGATCAACTTCCTGCACGCCGACGTGCTCGAATGGACGGGCGGGCGCGGCGCGAGCGACGACGTAACCTTCGTCGTCATCAAGGCGCTCTGAAACGATGAAGGAGGAACGATGAACCGGAATACAGAACACAGAATTCAGGAATCAGCATGAAGACTCGTGCAGGCTTTATTCTGAGCGGAACGGGGCGTCGAGTTTAAGCTCGACGCCCCGTTCCGGTTAAATTTGTTTGATGGGTTGGAAAATCAGTGTGCGGTCGCTGAACTGTGCGCGTGGTCGCCGCCGGGCGCGAGCGCGGCACGATAACGGCCATAGTGAAATTCGGCTTCAGTCTCAGTGAAAGCGTAAACGTCGAAGCCGTAAGCGTCGAAGTAAGCTGCCAAGTCATCGGACGAGCGGAGAAAAATTTCGGGAGAGTAACCCGCTTCTTCGCGAATCTCCAGCAGGCGCTCAACCACTTCCAGCGGAGCAAAAACTCTCACAGGGTCTCTATAGGTTGCCATAAACTTGCGCGCCTCCTTCTGGTCAGCCGGGATGCCGTCAGTTGAACCTCTAGCACATCCCGTGCCTTGACTCTAATTTGATGTACGCCGGAAAGGGCGCGGTTGTTTGCTCCCTGCGTATATTTTTCGTTACAGGCTTTACGAAAGTTTGTTCCGAACGGTACAGTATTAGTGTCCAGCGTGCGCGGCCAGCCAAAAGGCCGCGCGATAAACTCACGGACGCCCAGCACCCCGACATATTCTCCAAAATTTCGGAACATCTTTAACGACTCACAAAATTTATGACGACTCAACAGCCGCCCGTCCCATACGCGACGGGCACACACTCGACCGAAGGCAGCGCGCCGCCAGCCGCCGCTGCTCCACTCAATCTCGTACACGTCCTCCAGACGATGCTCGGCGTCTCCTCCAAGGTCAGCGATCTGATCTTCTCGCCGGGGCGTCCGCCGCAAGTGGAACTCGTGGGAAAACTACAGGGCGTCCACTATCCCGGACTTGAAAAACTGACGCCCGCGCACACCTCCGGCATCTCGAAGATCATCATGGCGCGCAATCCGGCGGCGGTCGAGAGTCTGGAGAAGTTCGGCTCGGCAGACGTTTCTTTCAGCGCGCCCGGCCTCTCGCGTTTTCGCGTCAACATCTTCATGCAGCGCGGCACGCACGCCATCGTCATGCGCGTCATCCCGACCGAGCCGCCCCGTTGGAGCAACTTCAATCTGCCGCCGCAACTCAAAGAGATCGCCGAACTCAAAACCGGCCTCGTCCTCGTCACAGGCCCGACCGGCTCCGGCAAATCCTCCACGCTCGCCGCCATCATCGATCTCATCAACGAAGAGAAGCATTACCACATCGTCACCATCGAAGACCCCATCGAGTTTCTACACAGCCACAAGAACTGCACGATCCACCAGCGCGAACTTCACTCGGACACGCCCGACTTTGCGCGCGCCCTGCGCGCCGCGCTGCGCCAGGCTCCGAAGGTGATCCTCGTCGGCGAGATGCGCGACCGCGAGACGATTGAAGTCGCGCTCGAAGCCGCAGAGACGGGGCACCTCGTGCTCTCCACCCTGCACACGATTGACGCCTCAAAAACCGTCGACCGCATCATCGGCGTCTTTCCGAAGAACGAAGAGGCGAGCATCCGCGCGCGTCTCGCGCAGACCTTCCGTTTCATCGTCTCGCAGCGTCTCGTCCCGCGTGCGGATAAGAACGGGCGCATCGCGGCGATAGAGATTCTCAAATCCACTGCGCGCACGCGCGAATACATGGAGCACGGCGAGAAGGAAGGAAAGTCGCTCATCGACGCCATGCTGCAAGGCGAACTCGAAGGCATGCAAACTTTCGACTCGGTGCTGGAAAAGTTGATCCGTAACGGCACGCTCAACCGCGAAGAAGCCCTGTCTTACGCCTCCAATCAGGGCAATCTCCGCCTCCAACTCGCAGACTTCGACGGCACGCCCGAAGCAGCCCCTTCACCCGCCAAACCCGCCCCCTCCGCGCCGCCGAAGAGCAGCGGCAACTCGATGCTCGACATGCTCGACCGCTAAAACAGGGGAAGGGCAGGCGGCGTGGGAAAAGTGAAACTAAGAAAGCCCATCCCGTTATAGTTAAACTTTTCCTGCTCCCTGCAAGCCCTCCCCTTTTCCCGCTCCCCTCTGAATTTACCGGCATCGCGGAGAGGCGTTCGCGCGTCTAAATTTCGTATGCGGACAAGATTTACAGGGCGCGTTGTTTTTGTTTTCGTCATCATCGCGGCGAGCGTGGCGGCGTTGTTCGTCGCTTCGTGCGGCAATAAAGGCTCGACGCGGAAGGGCGTCCCGGCGGCCTCCGCGCTCGCGCCCGTGCGGCGAGAACTTGTGCCGCTCCCTGCGCGCCCTCTGTCGCCCGCGTTGGAAGGCATGCGGCGTCGCATCGTCGCGGCGGTCGCGGACACGCGTGAACTCGACTGGCAGGCGGACGCCGGAATGATCGAGTTGTCTGGTTGGGAATACGGCACGCGCGCCAAAGAGATGGCCGACGCGCTCGCCGGAGACGAACTGCGCGCCTTGAGCCGCCTCGCCATCGCGGGCGGGATGCTGCCCGAAGGCACAGACCTCGCCACGCTCGCCGCGAGTTTCGCCGCTTCCTCCGCGGGCGCGACCTACTCGCCGCTCCACAAGCGCGTGCTCATCCTCGCAGGTCAGGGCGCGGACGCCCCCGCGCACGACGAATCGCTCATCACACACGAATACGTCCACGCGTTGCAAGACCAGCACTTCGACCTGCTGAAACTGCTCGCCGCTCGCCCTTATAACTTCGACCGCGCGGAGGCCGCTTTCGCCGTCGTCGAAGGCGACGCGATGAACGTGCAGCGACGACGCGAGCAGACCGATGCCGCGTGGTCGCGTCGCACGCTCGAAGAGATCGGGCAGAGTGAAGACGCGCGCTTCGCAGAGTATCGCAAAGAGATCGGCGCGTTCTTCCCGCCCCTGCTGACCGAGACGTTCATCTTCCGCTATCGCGACGGCACGCGCTTCGTCGAAACCGTGCGGCGCAAGTCCGGCGTGCGCGGCATAGACGAACTTTTCCGTCGCCCGCCCGCATCGAGCGAGCAGGTGCTCCATCCCGAAAAATATTTCGCGCAGGAGTCGCCGCGTGAGGCGACGTTGGATGAAGAAGCGTTTGCGGCGAACAATTGGAAGGTGGCAGCGACGACGCCGCTCGGCGAACTCGGCGTGCGCGGCCTGTTGCTGAAAACGCTCCCGGCAGCGGAGGCCGCACGCGCGGCGGCGGGCTGGGGCGGCGACCGCGCCTACCTGTTCGAGCGCGCCAAAGCCACACCGCTTTTCGTCTGGAAGACTTACTGGGACAAGCCCGAAGAGGCCGCAGAGTTCTTCCGCGCTTACAACACGCTGCGCGCCAAAGCGGGCGAGACGCGCGACGGCGGCGGCGCGGGCAACCCCGCCGAGTTCATCTGGCGCGACAGCGGCGGACGCCTGACGATAGTTCGCGCCGAGCGGGAGCAGGTCTTGGTCATACGCGGCGCGGAAGCGGACGCACGCGGCGCGTTGGAGTTTGCCCGCCGTTAGCCGGAAATAGAAAACCTTCAACGCAGAGACGCGGAGAGTCAACACGAGAGGGGCGCAGAGAAAAGATTAATTCTTCTCTGCGCCCCTCTCGCTTGCCCGCGCGCTCACTCTCTGCGTGTCTCTGCGCCTGTCCGGGTGACTCCGAATCTCTCCTTACTTTCGCGGCGCGATCTCGTTGGCGACGATGAGTGCGGATTGACTGACGGCGGCGAGGCCGTTGCCGGGGAAAGTCGTGTCGCCGACGAGGTAGAGCGCGGGGAAGGGCGTGCGGTGCGTGAAGGCGTTTGCGCCGGAGGCCGCGAGCGTCTGCGGGATGCCGCCGACCATGCCGAGTTTGCGCCGCGTCGCTTCGTAGAAAGTGCGCGGCGTCGCCGTCTCGATCACTTCCACGCCTGCGCCGAGTTCGGGCAGCGCAACGTGTAGACGTTCCCATGTCGCTTCCAGAAATCTCTGGTCTTGTGCTTCGTGCTCGCTCTCGTCCGTGTGATAAGCGAACCACTCGTCCGCATCCGTGTAGAGCGAGACGGTGACGGCGCGCTTGCCTGCGGGGGCGCGCTTCGTATCCCACGCGGGCGACGCGCTGAACATTATTCCCCCCTGCGCCGCATCGTAAGTTTCGTGTTCGTCCTGCCAACTGTCGAGCGCGAGGATGTGCGTGGCGGGCAGACGACGCAAGGCATCTTCATCCGCGCCGAGATAGAGGAGATATGCGCCCCAGCCGCGCGCCAGTTTCAGACGCTCGCGCAAAGCGGCGGGCGTGCGCGAGAGGCCGACGAGTTTGCCGTAGGTGTCCCAGACGGTGAGATTGCTGACGACGGCGCGCGACGCACTGACAGTCTCCCCGTTCAAGAGCGTGACGCCGACGGCGCGGCCAGCCGGGTCGAAGGCGAGTCGCAGCGCAGTCGTGTCGAAACGAAGCGTGCCGCCGCTTTGTTTGATGGAATCGGTGAGCGCGCGGGCGAGCGCGGACGCGCCGCCGCTTATCGCGTACAGTCCGCGACGCGGCAGGTTGAGCGCGACGGCGGCGTACAGGTAAGCGCATGCGTCGCTCGCGCACCCGGCAAACATTTGCAGTTGCGCATCGACGAAGCGGCGGAAGCGTGGCGAAGCGTCGGCGAGATGCTGCGCCGCCGTGTGCGACTGTAAGGCGAGCACGCGCGAGGCGTGGCGCGCTTCGGTCGCCATGAGCCGCATGCGCTGAAACTTCGTGAGCGTCGCGAGATCGGGCATGCGGCGCGCGCTGCGTTCGAGAGTTTCGGCGATGGGCGTGAGTTCGCGATAAAAGTTGATCGCGGCAGCGGCGCATTCAGGAAACGCATCGCTTAATTTCGTCTCGAAGCCTTCGCCGCTTTCGCCGCCCACGCACACCTCCGTCCGGTCGGGCAGGCGCACGATGTAGGCGGGCGAGAGCCTGCGCGTTTCGGGCGCGGGCGCGAGTGGTAGTTCGGCGAAGATACGCGTGTGGATGTCGCCTGCGCCCCAACCCGCATAGAGTCCGGCGGTCGTCTCAAACTCGTAGCCGAACCGCTCGAACGTCGTCGCGCAGCCGCCGCCCTGCGGCTCTTTTTCCAGCACACACACGTTGACGCCGCGCGCCGCCAGCAACGCGGCGCACGTCAACCCGCCCACGCCCGCGCCGACGACGACCACTTCGTGTGTCATAAAGTTTAGAAGAGGTAAGAGATGAGACGGGCGACGGGAGAGGTTGAGAGCAACAGTGGCAGAAATGAAGAGGTCGGTTGCTCCGTGAGCGACTGGAGGTTTTTCAGATACGGCTCAAGCAGGATGCCGACGGACGAGGCGCTGTTGAAGATCGTGTGAATGACGACGCAGGGGAGCAGTCGTCCGGTATAAGCGCGGATGACCGTCAGCGTCAGGCTCAGGACGACGATGGTGGAGATCGCGCCGTAGTTCGGATAATACTGCGGGAAGTGAATGGCCGCGAAGACGAGCATCACGCCGACGACACCCAGATGCATGCCGATGCGACGTTGCAGGGCGGGATAGAGCACGCCGCGATAGACGACCTCTTCGACGAGCGGCGCGGTCAGTACCGCCATCGCTACGATGG
>DASWNS010000653.1:0-8185 GCA_036399115.1 Pyrinomonadaceae bacterium
GCGGTTCGCTTGCGCGTGCGTTTCGACGCGAGCGGTAGAGTCTCGAAAGCGACTCCCGAAGATGCCGACGCGCCGGACGGGTGTGTCGCCCCCGCCGTTTTGGCCGCCTCACAAATTGCCTTCACCCCGGCCAGCGAAAACGGCAGGCCGCTCGCCGTCGTGGCGACGGTCACATACGGCTTCAGCGAAATGCGCGCGCGAGTGATGGATAAAAAAGGGCATGCCCCTTATTGCGTGACGCGTCGAATCCCGGTTAGTTCCCCGGTCGAGATCGTCTCGGTCGAAGGCGCGAAAGAGACGGAGGGTTGGCGCGTAATTTATGAATGAACAAGTCGCCCGGCGCGAGATCGTGCGCGTCGGCCAGTTGATGTATGAACGCAGTTACGTCGTCTCTTCGGACGGCAACGTGAGCGTGCGTCTGGACGACGGGCGCATCCTTGCCACGCCGACGCAGACCAACAAGGGGCGCATGACGGAAGACTCGCTCGCCCTCACCGACATCGAAGGCAAGGCTCTGAACGAACGCAAGGCTTCGAGCGAACTGGCGATGCACCTGCTCATCTATCGCGAGCGGCCTGAGATCAAAGCGGTCTGCCATGCGCACCCGCCGCACGGTTCGGCCTTCGCCGTCGCGGGGCTGGCGATTGATCAACCGATCCTGTCGGAAGTGATCCTGACTCTGGGCTGCGTGCCGCTCGCGGAGTACGGCACGCCTTCGACGGACGAGTTGACCGCAGCGATGCTGCCGCTCGTGAAGCATCACAACGCCCTCTTGATGGCGAACCACGGCGCGGTCGCTTACGGCGAAGATGTCTGGCAGGCGTTCGACCGTCTGGAGACTCTGGAACACACGGCCAAGATCGCCATCCTCGCACGCGCTCTCGGCGGCGCGAGCAATCTTCCGCCCGACGCGATTGAGAAGTTGATCAACGTGCGTGAAAAGGCCGGTTACCTCGACGAGCGCGCGCGCTGCCAATCGTGCGGCTACCTGCACGAGACGAAGATCACTTGCGCGACCGGCGACGGTGCGGGCAAGATGGGTGCGGCGCGCGCGGCGACAAACGGCGCAGGTAAGATTTCTCTGACGCGCGAAGATTTGGTCGAGTTGTTGAGTCAGGCGGTGAACTTGAAGAATTAGTTGAGCGCATCGTGACGTGTGAAAGAATAGTCGCGCGCAGAAGTTTTTGACGATAACCGCCACCTGTAACAGTTCAGAGGCTTGTTCGATTGGTTACAGGGTATTGCGGAGAACAAGCCAAACGGGGTTCGATTCCCCACTTTGCCTGGTAAGCAAACTCGAAGCTGGTTGAAGGAGCGGGGACGGCGCGAGAGCGCAAGCCGTCCGCCGACCTGCAAAATCGAGGATACCGGCGCGGCTCGAAATTGAGCCGCGACTCAATCGATTTTCCTCGGCGTGCGGTGTCTCCGTCTTCTTCGACCGGTTGAATTTTTAAACGTGATGAAGTTATTGCCGCGTAAATTTTCTGTCGCCCCCAATCACGTCGGCTACTTGTTTCGCAAGAACCGCTTCGACGTGAAACTTGAGCCGGGCATCTATCGTTTCTTCGACCCGCTCGAAGAGATACACGTCGTTACGCTGCCGATTACGATCAAGATTCAAAACATCGCCAATCAGGAAGTGCTGACGCAGGACAACATCGCTCTGCGCTTCTCCTACTTCATCGAGTATCGCATCGGCGACCCGGACAAATACATTACGCGCTTCGACGTGCACACCCCTTTCGCCGGAACTTTCGAGGCCGAACAACTGCTGCACAACCTGACGCAAGTGTACCTGCGCGACCTGATCTCAAAAGTCCTGAGCGAAGACTTGAACGAGCGGCGCGAAGAACTCTTAAACGTCGTGCCGGAAACACTGCGGCGCGATCTGAGCGACTACGGGTTGGAGATCGTGCGCCTGATGCTGCGCGACGTGACCTTCCCGAAAGCGATTCAGGATTTGTTCGCGCGCCATCTTGAAGCTAAGATTCGCGCGAAAGCCGATCTGGAAAATGCGCGGACAGCCGTGGCGACGGCGCGTGCGCTCAAAAACGCAGCCGAGTTGATGAAGGACGACGACAACATCAGGTTTTTCCAACTGCTCGAAACCATCACGAAGATCGCAGACAAGGGCAAGCACACCTTCGTCTTCGGCGATATGCAGCGCGGCGGGCTGGGCATGCAAAAATAGGTTCTCAAAAGATCGCGGCGGATTAAATTCTAAGGAGCAACAAAGCTAATGGCACAGGAAGCACTGGGAATGGTTGAGACGAAGGGTTTGGTGGCGATGATCGAAGCGGCGGACGCGATGGTGAAAGCGGCCAACGTCACGCTCGTCGGTTACGAAAAGATCGGCGCGGGGTTTGTCACGGCCATCGTGCGCGGCGACGTGGCGGCGGTGAAGGCGGCGACGGATGCGGGCGCGGCAGCCGCGCGTCGTGTCGGCGAACTCGTCAGCGTCCACGTCATCCCACGCCCGCACGGCAGCGTCGACGATGCGCTCCCCATCGGCAACAACAATTAGAACAGTGACAAGTGACAGGTAACGGGTGACAAGTCAGGAAGACGTGAATTGTGAATCGTCAATCGTGAATAGAAGGGATCGGTCTTAAATCTATTGACGATTCACGATTGACGATTCACGATCACTGGTCTTGTTCCTGCTCGCCACTTGTCACTTGTCACTCGTCACCCGGCACTGTCTTCTTATGATTATTGCGCGCATACTCGGCACGGTCGTCTCCACGCAGAAGGATGAGCGGCTGCGCGGGAAGAAACTCTTGATCGTGCGTCCGCTGAATTTGGACGGCACGGAGGCGAGCGGCTACACGGTCGCCGTCGATACGGTCGGGGCGGGCTACCACGAGCGCGTGCTGGTTGTCGCAGGGTCGAGCGCGCGTCTGGCCGAAGGCATGAAGGACTCGCCCGTAGACGCCGCCATCGTCGGCGTGATCGACACAGTAGACTTCATCAACGATTGAAAGCTGTTAGCGATTAACGGTTAGCTGTTGGCCGTCCGCCGTTGTTTAAGGTCGCTCGTGCGCGTAGAAAGTTGACCGCCACGGAAAGATTTCAAAGCTGACAGCTAACAGCTAATCGTTAGCAGGCTCTTATGCAACTTGCGCGTGTGATCGGGACGGTCGTGGCAACCGTGAAGAATGATTCTCTGGAGGGGCGCAAGCTCCTCGTCATTCAATCGCTCGACGGGAGGCTCAGGCCGCAGGGCGCGCCGCTCGTCGCGCTCGATGCGATTGGGGCGGGCTTCGGGGAGTTGGTCATCTGGTGTCGCGGGAAGGAGGCGAGTTTCCCTTTCCGCCGTGAAGACACGCCGACCGATTGCACGATCATCGCCATCGTCGATTCGGAGAGACACGTGACACCGCAGGGGGACGCCGGAAAATGATTCTCGCGCGCGTGATCGGAAACGTGGTGGCGACGCAGAAGAATGAGCGTTACCGTAATGCGCGCGTCATGTTGTGCCAGCCCTTGAGCCTCGAAGGCGAGGAGACGGGCGCGACCCTCATCGCGCTCGATTCGGTTGACTCCGGCGTCGGCGATATGGTGCTTATCGTGCAGGAAGGCTGGGGCGCATCGACGGCGGCGACGAAAGAGGCGGGCGCGGCCATCGATTCGGCCATCGTGGGCGTGGTGGATTACATAGATTTGCTGCCGGAAGAGAACAAAGGAGAGAGGCGTTGAGCGCGAAAGAGCAAGACCCGGTTCGTTCATTGGCCGAGCGTATCGCAACTCGTCTGGCACAGGACGACGTGCGGGAAAGTTCCGCGTCTCCCGAAAGGCGAGACTCTTCCGCAAACGTCGGCGATGAACTCGCCGCGCTTCGCGCCGGACTCTCGGAGATCGGGCAGAGACTCACCCAGATCGAATCGCACGTCACACATAACACGCCGCGCACGTCCGAACGCGCACCTCAACACGACCAACACCACGACAACGCGCATCGAAACACTTCGACGCCCGCGCGCGCGCCGCACCACGAACGCTCGACGGCGCACACCGGCAGCAACCCGCGACACTGGTTGAGCGGCACGTATGTTCCTGCGGTGCATCCGAGCGAGGAGCGTTTCGGCATTGACGAGGCCGTGTCGGAGTTGGTGGAGTTCTTCGAGAGGGAGAAGGTCTGCAACGTCGAGCCGGGCGGCAAGCCCTGCGACCATTGCGGCATGTGCAGTTCGCGCGGGTTCTAAAGTTCGGAGCCTAACTTCAAACGCGCTGCGCGTTCCGCGTACGGAAGTCATAAAATAGAGAGGGCGCTTTCAGGTTGAAAGCGGCCTCTCTATTTGTGTGTCGAGTTTTATCTCGCGGGCGCGCGGCGAAAGCGCGTCCGGTCTATTATTTGTTGTCGCCTTGATTGCGACGCATCGTGTTGGGATCGAAGCGCGGCGCTTGACGCGCGCTCTCTTCGGCCTTGAAGTAAGGCTCTTCTTTGAAGCCGTAGAGTTTGGCGGAGAGCACGGTCGGGAAACTGCCGCGCGTCGTGTTGTAATCCTGCGCGGCGGTCGTGTAATCGGTGCGCGCCGTCGCGAGGCGGTTCTCGGTGCCCGTCAGTTCATCCTGCAACTTCAGGAAGTTTTGGTTAGACTGCAAGACCGGATAATTCTCTTGCAGCGAAAGCAGCCGCCCGATGGTGCCGCCGAAACTATTGTTGGCCTCGATGATCGCCTGTTTCTGCTCCGGCGATTTGTCGCCGCCCTCGCCTTGCGGCTGCGCGCTCGTCGCGTTCAACAGGCGCGAACGCGCTTCGGCGATCTGTCCGAAAACTTCCTGCTCCTGCACGCCCGCCGATTGCGCCGCCGCGACCAGATTCGGAACCAGGTCTGCGCGTCGCTGTAATTGATTCTCTACGCCCGCCCACTTGGCTCTCACATTCTGCTGCTTCGATTGCAGTGTATTGTAGCCACACCCGCTGGCCGTCATTGATACAAAGACCACGAAGGCCAACATGAAATATCTTCTTTTATTCATTACTTTCTCCTTATTCAATGCAAGAAATAGACAGCCCGGAAATCAACCGTATGCAACTTTTGATCCCGTCTATTGACCGGTGCCTAATCTCAGTTCATCAACCGCCTCGGTGACAATTTCGATCTGCGCAAGATACGAGGTGAACAACTCGTGCGCCTCCGCGTCGTTCGCAGGACGCGCGCCCGTCGTGCGCAGGTTAAAGATGCGCTCGAAAGGTTCGCCGTTGAGTCCGAAGTGCCTGACCGCCGCGCGCACGCATTCCTGTTTCAGGATGGGCGGCTCCTTGATTCCGTGCAACATCAGGGCGGGCGCAAACAGCACTGCGAAACTCGTCAAACTCTCGCCCATCAAATCGGTCAGCTTCTCGATTGAAGCCGACGCAGGGATGTAGAGCCTTCTCAGTTGAATCAACTTGCTGCGCAGTTCGTACTCGGTTTGATGACGCAGGTTGTGATCGTGGACTTCGAGATCCGCAAACGGATCGGCTCCGTAGAGCACGATGCGCGCACGCTGCATCTGATGAAACTCAATCGGAAAAACATCCGCCGCATCGCGCAACTCTTCCGTCGTGAAATAGACCGGAAGCGGGTGGCCGAGTCGCCGCCACTCGCGCAAAGGGGCTTGCGCCTGCCGCAAATCTTCGGGCGTAATGCGCGTTAAGGCGATCAGCAAATTGTAGTCGGAACTCTCGTCGATATGGTCGCCCGCCGCAGCCGAGCCGTACAACACGACCGATGCGAGGTTCTCCCCGTGCGTCGCGCGCAAATCGCCGATCAGATGATTGAAAGCCTCTTGCGCTACCTTGTTAGCCATCAGCACTCCTCGAAACGAAAAGCTGTCCGTCGCCCGTGGTCAATTGTCCGTCGTTTAAGTGGTTCATACGTTAATCGCTCAAGATTCGATCAAGCAATTAACAACGGACAACTGAATACGGACAAATCTTCTTACCAACTGCCGCCCGAACCGCCGCCGCCGAAACTCCCGCCGCCGCCAAAGCCGCCGAAGCCGCCGCCACCACCGCCTCCGCCGCCAAAACTCCCGCCGCCCCAACCGCTCGAACCGCGACCGCCGCCGCTATTCAAAAGCGAGTTGAGCAACAGCATGCTCAGGCAACCGCTCCCGCCACCGCCGCGCCCGCGACTCGACAGGAGAAAAATGATGACGACCAGAATGATCAACCCTGTACCGCAGGTGGAAAAACCGCTCCGCCTGTTGCTCGTTCGTCGCGGCTGCGACGCGGGTTGTCGATAAGCGCGGCTTTGATCAATGCCTGCCAGACTGAATCCGCGCTTTTCCGCGAGCGTCGCCACGTAGGTTTCAACCGTATCGGAGATGCCGCGCGAATAGTCGCCCTGCTTGAAAGGCGGCACGAGGCGGGCGCGCTGAATCTGCCCGGAGAGGCTATCGGTCAAGTCGCCTTCCAGATGGCGGCTGATCTGCGTGAAGTACTTCCGGTCGTTGATCGCCACGATCAACAGCAGCCCCTTGCTCTCGTCCTCTTTCGCACCGATGCCCCAGCCGCGCGCCACGGCCAGAGAGTAGTCGAAAATATCCTGCTCGCCCGTGGTCGGAACCGTGACGACCGCAAACTCGATGTCCCCGGTCGTCTTTAAGTTCGTCAGAATGTTTTCCAGACGATCCTCTGTCGCCGGTTCGATGACGTTGGCGAAATCGTTGACGAAGCCGGTGGGCGCGGGCAGAGGCGAAGTCGCGGTCTGAGCATACGCTGCGCCCGTCGCGCTGCCTGACAGGCAGAGGAACGCAAAAACTATGAGAGCGGGAAATGTTCGTCGGGTTCGCATGGGATGAGTTGATAATACAAGGCGCAAGCCAAAAGGTAAAAGGCAGAAACGACCGTCCCGCGCTACGGCAGAGAAACCGGAGCGTTTTTCGCTCACGGCTTCACAATTCTTTAACTTCCGCACGCGCTTTTCGTCTCCAATCATCCTTCAATCAGCTTGTGCAGCAGGTAAAAGAGCGCCACGCCCGCAAAGACCACAATCGAAACGAGCGGATTCTTCCGCTCCATATGATTGACTTCCGGAATGAGGTCGCTCGCCGCCACATAAAGCGTCACGCCCGCCGAAAAGGGAAGCGCGTAGAGCACCGCCACGTTGACACGCGATTGCAACAGCGCCACGCAAAGCACGCCGCCGAGCGTCGCCGCCCCGATGATGAGCGTGGCCGCCAGCGCGCGTCGCGGCGAACGACCCGACGCCAGCATGATTGACGCGGCGGTAAACCCTTCGGGCACTTTATGTAACAGGACGGCGACGAAAACGAGCAGTCCCGCCTTGAAGTTCACCAGAAAAGCCGCTGCCACGGAAACCCCGTCAAAAAAGGTGTGTATGGACAGTCCTGCGATAGCCGTGTAGGCGGCTTTCGGTTGGAGCATCGCTTCGGTGTGCGTCTCTTCTCCGAAGTGGAAATGGGGCGCGATGGTATGTTCAAAAAGATGGATCAGTAGATAGCCTGTGAGCAGCAGCGTCATCGCTCCGAGGACGGCCTCGCTGATCTCTTCCTCTCCCTCGCCCCACAGGCGCACAACTTCGGGCAAAATCTCCAGAAAGATGGCTGCAAGCATGAATCCCGCGCCGAGCGCGATCAGGTAGCGCAGGAAATGTGCGTCACGCAGGCTGGTGCGCGGGCGCGCGAGCAGCAGCCCGCCCAGAACATTGGCGAGCGCGATGAGCGCGCCGAAAAAGAGAAGTCCGCCGAAGCCGATCATGCAGAAATCGAGAACTCAGTCTGTAGCTGTGTAAACCTGATTTATGGCGGGCAAACTATACAGGATGCGACATGAAAGTGACAGTTGGGAGTTTAAGCAGTTCTGCGCTCCGCACACCTTTTTGACCTGCTGCTTAAGCAATTCGGCCTCTCAGAGTCCATAATACACACCAAATGGTGCTTAAAATTATCTGTTCGACATTGTTTTTGGTCTTGACAGTGTCCGGTAATGGAGCGTAGTATTCGCGGCGAGTGGGAGAAAGTGGCTAGAAGTGGACTTTTGAGAGCATCTTGGCGCAAACGGTTTAAGTTATACTTTAACTTTTAAGCAATTCTCGCCCCAGCCACACGCCGAAGCCCTATGTTAAGAGGAAATTACACGGCGCGTCTGGATGCCAAAGGGAGACTCAAAGTGCCGACCCAGTTCCGCCGCCAGATACAGGAAAATCACGGCGCGGAAGTCTATGTAACGAGT
>DASWNS010000654.1:0-4049 GCA_036399115.1 Pyrinomonadaceae bacterium
CAGAGGGCGAAATCCAAATACCACTCCGGCGGCCTCTGGTCGAATACCTGTTGCGGCCACCCGCGCCCCGGCGAGGCGACCGACGCGGCTGCGCGCCGTCGCCTGCGCGAAGAGATGAACTTCGATTGCGAACTCGGCGCGGCCTTCGAGTTTCTCTACCGCGCCGAGTTTGCCAACGAGTTGATCGAGCACGAATACGATCACGTCTTCGTGGGAGAGTTTGACGGCATCGTCGTGCCGGACGAAGCGGAAGTGGAGAATTGGAGATGGATGACGCTCGACGAACTGCGCCGCGACCTGTGCGTGCGACCGGACGAGTACACCTACTGGCTCAAGGCCGCGCTCGACACGGACGGCTGGCGTCGCCTCGAAGCGTCTCTCCCGGCAGGGCGATAGCCCGCGCGCAGAGTTCAGGGCACGCGCCGCCGCGCAAAGATTTTTATGCTTGCGAGTAACAAGACAGATCAGAGCCACGTCGTCTGGGGCGTGGAAGAGTGGGAGTCGCTTGAGCGGCGGACGCGCGAACATGCGCTGGCGCAGAGTTCCGAAGCGGCGGCGTGGAAGAGCATCACACGGCAGGCGCGCGGGGTGATGCGCGCCTACACGACGAGTTTCTTTATCGTGAGCCGCTTCCTGCCCGCCGCCAAGCGTGAGGAAGTGGAAGCCGTCTATGCCGCCGTGCGTTACCCGGACGAGATCGTAGACACGTTTCCGCTGGCTTGCGCGGAGCGTCTGCGCCTGCTCGACGAGTGGAGCGAGGGTTACGAAGAGGGTCTGGCTGCGGGGTCAATCAGGGAGGCTGTGCGCAAAGGCGTGCCGTGCTTTCTGGCCGGTTTTACCAGCGTCGTGCGCGAGCGCAACATCCCGCCCGAACACTATCGCGCTTTTCTCAAAGCGATGCGGCACGATGCCGCGCCGCGCCCGTTCCAGACGCTCGCAGACCTGATTGAGAATTACATCTACGGCAGCGCAATCGTCGTCGGCTACTTTCTCACGCACGTCTATGGCGCGAGCGCGCAGGAAAATTTCAAGCGCGCACTTGAGAGCGCACGCGCGCTCGGCATCGCGTTGCAACTGACAAATTTCCTGCGCGACGTAGGCGAAGACCAGAGACGCGGGCGCGTCTACCTGCCGCTCGACATGCTGCGGTCTGAGGGCATCGCCGCCCCTGCCGCCGCCGTCGTCGAGTTGGACTTGAACAACCCGCTCCAACGCTACGCGCTCGCCAAAGTGCTCAAGGCTTTGGCGTCAATGGCCGAGTCATACTACTCGGATGCAGAGCACGAACTGGACGCCTTCTCGCCGGATTGCCAGCCCGCGATACGCGCCTGCATCAACGTCTATCGTCGTCTGAACGAACGCATCGGGCAAAGCCCGGACGGCGTGCTGCATCGTGAGAGCGTGCCCGTGACCGAGAAGTTCGGCGTCCTGCCGCCGAGCAAATACTGGCGCATCCCGCTCGCCTACCTGCGCCGCTGAGTCGAGCCTTCGGAGAGTCGCCGTAGTGCGCAGGGGCGAGAAAGGCGTGGGCGAAAAGTCTGCGGGTGAGTTGAACTGATCGGACGGATGAAGAGAGAGAGAGAAGAGCGTGTCTTGATCGTCGGCGGCGGGCTGGGAGGCTTGAGCGCGGCGATACACCTGCGCCTGGCGGGCTTCGCGGTGAGCGTCTACGAGGCGAACGAGCGCGTGGGCGGTCGCGCCAACTTGATCGAGGGCGAGGGGTTCCGTTTCGACACGGGGCCTTCTCTGCTCAACTACCCGTGGGTCTTCGAGAAATTGTTTGCCGCCGCCGGGCGCAACCTGTACGACTACGTGAAGCTGCTGCCCGTCGAACCGTCCGTCAGTTTCCAGTGGGAGGACGGCACGCGTTTTACGCTCTCAAGCGACCTCAGAAAGTTTCTGGAAGAGTGTGAGCGGCTCGAACCCGGCTCGCGCCCGCGTGCGCTCGAATTCATGCGCGACGCGGAGGCGAAATACCGGATCGCTTTCGAGAAGATGGTGCACCGCAACGAGGACTACGTGCTGCCCTGGCTCGGCGCGCTTCGCCCGGCGGAACTCTGGCGCACGAGCATTTGGCGCACGCTCGACGGCCAGCTCCGTCGCTACTTCAAAAGCCGGCACCTGCGCGAAGCCCTCGGCTCCTATGCGATGTATCTCGGCGGTTCGCCCTATACGCTGCCCGGCATGTTCACCATTCTCTCTTACGGCGAGATGGCTTACGGACTCTGGCTGCCCGAAGGCGGCGTCTATGGTCTGGTTGAAGGGATCACGAAACTGGCCTCCGAACTCGGAGTCGAAATACACACGAGTTGCCGCGTGCAGAAGATCGTCACGCGCGAAGGGTGCATCGCCGGTCTGGAACTCGCCGACGGCAGCTTTCGCCAAGCCTCTCTCGTCGTCTCTAACGTTGACGCGCCGACAACCGACACGGAGTTGCTCGCCGGAGCCTCGACACGCGTGACCGCCAGCCTCAGGCGCAAAGCCGCGCGGACGGGAATGACGCCCGGCGTCATAACTTTTTACTGGGGCGTGCGCGGCGAGGTCGGCCATCTCGGCCACCACACGATCTTTCTGCCGGAAGACTATCGCGCCTCCTTCCGAGACTTGCTGCGGCGCGGGCGTATCCCGCGCGGCCTCCCTTTTTACGTGAGCGTGCCTTCCGCCACCGACGCCGCACTCGCGCCCGCAGGCGATACAGCGATGTTCGTGCTCGTGCCCGTGCCCGTCATCAGCGAGTTGCCGGGGATAAATTGGGATGAGACTGTCGGCGAAGTGCGCGCGCAGGTCTTAGGGACGCTCGCGCGGCACGACATCGAGTTCACGGAGGATCGACTCGTCTTTGAAGAGGTCTATACGCCCGTCGAATGGCAGCGACGTTTCGGCCTCTACGACGGTTCGGCGTTCGGCGCGGCGCACAATCTTTTGCAACTCGGACCCCTGCGCCGGAAAAATTTTTCCGCAGAGATCAACGGACTCTATTACGCGGGCGCGAGCACGACGCCGGGCACGGGAATGCCGTTGGTCGTGCTCGGCGGGCAGCAGGTCGCGGAGAGGATCGCCGGTCATGTACGTTAAGCGTTACGGTTCGGGCGCACAGACCTATTTCGGCCTGCACGGTTGGAGCGGCGACCACCGGACGTTCGCGCCGCTCGCCGCGCACCTGCCCGCGCGTGCGTCGCTCTACAGCGCGGACTTGCCCGGCTGCGGCGCATCTCCCGCGCGTAGAGCCTTAACGCTCGACTCGATCACGAACGAGATTGTCGAAGCCATAGACAAGGCCGCGCCAGCGCGCGGGCGCGCCACTTTGATCGGCAATTGCAGCGGCGCGATTCTCGGCCTGCTCGTCGCGCAGAGAATCGAATCGAAGCTCGCGCGGCTCGTCCTCGTCGATCCTTTCGCCTACTGGCCTTGGTATTTCAGAGTCTTCGTCGCGGGGAGTTTCGGGCGGCACGCTTACCGTACGACGTTCGCCACTTCGTTCGGACGCTGGCTGACCAACCAGTCGCTGCGCGGCCATCGCACCGCCGAAACCGATCTCACAAATTCGTTTGGCCGGATCGATCACGAAGTAGCGCAACGTTATCTCGCGTTGCTCGCGGAAGTCGGAGGCATCGAGCAGTTCGCGGGATTGCGGCGCGTGCCGATTGACATTGTCTACGGCGAACGGACGTTCGGCGCGGTGAAGAGATCGGTTGCGATGTGGCAGGGCATCTGGCCGCAGGCGCGCGCTTTTGTGCTCAAAGGCGCGGGTCACCTGCCGCTCCACGAAGCGACCGTGGCCTTGAGCGAGATCGTCTTCACGCAGCACGAGGGGGCGAAAAGTCTTTCCGCGCACGGAGCCGCAACAGACACAGCGACAGATGCGGCGACAGATGCGGCGACAGGAGCGACGGCGACAGCACAGGCAACAGAAAGCGAGGCGGGAGTTTGACCGAACGACTAACCCATTTCATCGCACAACACGGCGCGGAGATCGAGTTCGCACTGCGTATGAACCTGCCCACGAGTTCGCAGGCGGGCGCGGAGCGTCTGAACGACGCACTCTCATA
>DASWNS010000655.1:0-8130 GCA_036399115.1 Pyrinomonadaceae bacterium
CCACGCCGCGCGCGACGTGCGCGATCCGAAGACCGGCAAGTCTGTCTATCAGGCTTGGCAGGATCGTGTGAACGAATCGCGCCCCGCAGCAGAGTTGACCGATGCGAGCGCGGGCACCGACGCGCCCATCGCCGAAGCACGCATCAGCGCGCTCGGTTCCGGTTCGGACTACACGCCCTTCCTACAGCACATCGGCGTCTCTTCGCTCGACATGGGCTTCGGCGGCGACTACGGCGTCTATCACTCGACCTACGATTCCTTCAACTGGATGTCGAAATTCGGCGACCCCGATTTCACCTACCACGTCGCCGCCGCACAAATCTGGGGCACGATTGCCCTCCGCCTCGCCAACTCGCGCGCCCTCCCCTTCGACTACGCCGACTACGCCACCGAACTCCGCGACTTTATCAACGAGACGCAGAAGACCGCCGCGCGGCGCAAACTCGCAGACGACTTCGACGTGAGAGCTTTGCTCGATGCCGTCAAAGATTTAAGCGATGAAGCGGCACGCACGCAGGCTCGCCGGAATCAATTGCTGGAAGAGATCGAATCGCGCCTGCGGGTCGGCGACAGGGAGCCGCGCGCCTCGATGCTGCTCAAGCGCAGCAACGATAGTCTCATCGCCGCCGAACGCGCTTTGACGGACGAACGCGGCCTGCGCGGTCGCCCCTGGTACCGGCATCAAATCTACGCGCCCGGACTCTACACAGGCTACGCCGCGCAACCACTGCCCGATCTCCGTCAGGCGATCGACGACCGCAACACCACGAACACACGCGAAGCCGCCCTCCGCATCACGGAAGCGATTCGCCGCGCCGTCGGCGTGTTGAGAGAGGGAAGAGGGAATTAGACGGGCGAAGCAGGCGAAGCAAAAGTTAGAAGCAAAAGTTAAAGGCCGCCGGATCACTTTATGTTCCGGCGGCCTTCGACGTTGTGTGACGCATGCCTCACGATGACGACGCGCGTTTCAGTTTTTCTTCTTCTCGCTTTTCTTCTCGGTCGTCTCTTCGGGCAGACGCTTCGCGGCGTCGATGATCTCCTGTAGGTTGTCAATCGCCTGTTCGAGGGCTTCGCGTTCGCCTTCGGCGGTCGCGCTCTGGCGCAGGGCGGCGAGTTGGGGGAGGAAACGCGTCGCGCCTTCAGCCAGTTTCCTCACGGCTTTCGGGAGGAGTTCGCTGTCGGGCTTGCGCGAGGCCACGTCGTCCACGTTGTTGATCGCTTCGTCGAAGATGCGCGCGAGATCGTTGAAGAGCGCGGCGCGCGTGCCCTTCGGAACTTCGCCCCACTTCTCCAAATCTTTGGCGGAAGGCCTCGGCGCGGCGGGCGCACCCGTGAGGATGAGCAGCCGACGCTCGGCGATCTTGATGAAGAGGTCGGAGCGTCGATCAAGTTCCTGCGTGTCGCGCACCATTTCGACTTCCTGTTCCGACAGGTGTTCACGCCGCTGACCCGGCGCGGCGTTTGTGTGCGCGGGTTGGAGCAGCGAGACGGCGACGACGAGCGCGTAGAGCAGTGACGCGCTCAGGCGTCTGCGACGAGGGGCGAAATTTTTCAACATGTGTTTACTCGACTTAAGAGTTAAGAGTTGATCTCCGGCTCGCTTTCGCGTGTGAAGGCGACGCGAGCAGGAGTCGTCTCCGGCAAAGTATCTCTTCGTTCCGGCTCGACAAAGTTCGTCCGGTCGCCGACGTTCGCGCTGAGGACGGTGTCGCCGTAGAAGGCTTCGAGAGCTTCGGTGCGCAGGTCGCGCACTAACTGGATCAACGCGCGAATGTTGCCTGAGAACTCGCTCGGCGTGGTGCGGCGAATAGACTCGATGCGCGCCGCGTGCCTGTGCAATGTCTGTTCGAGACGTTTATAGAGATCGCGCGCATTGTTCCCGCCCGAACGGTGTAGATACTGGAGCGCGTCTTCAAACAAAGCCTGGTAGATGCCGAGTTCGGCGGTGGCGGCGTTGAATTGTTTGAGCGCCGTGTGCTGCTCCGCGCTTGCGAGGCGCGCGTTGACGAGTTCGATGCTGAGACGCGTGCGCGCCTTCTCATCACGCGCCGACAATAACTGCGTGCGCGCGCTTTCCGGGATGTAGACCATCGGCGGCGGCGCGGGCTGCGGCGGCAAGATCAAATCCTGCGCACGCGCTTCCGCAGACAGCCACGCCGCACACGCCGCAAACAGCACAACCGCCGACACTACACGCCTGCGATAGACAATTGAACGCTTCATGGAAACTTCCTGCGACAAACTCTCTCCCCCGGTTCTGATTGTTACTGATTTTTCCTGCGCTTCGTGCCCTGCCCGTTCTTGATCTGCCTGCGCAGATTCGGCAGGCGCAAGTTGACCTTCTCTATCTCCAGATTGTTTTGCGCGGCGTCGGCCTTCGCCAGAAAAGTTTCGTAAGTGGCGAGCGCGAGTTCGAGGTCGCCCGTCAGATCGTAAGCGCGCGCGAGAAGAAAATAGGTGACGGCGAGTTCGGGGCGCGCACGGTTGAGCCACTGGTATTCGACGAGTGCCTCCGGGTACTGCTTCAAACCGTCGAGAGCCGTCGCCAGATTGGCGTGCGCCGCGTAGTTGTCCGGCGCGCTGGCAAGGATGCGCTTCAGGAGCGCGGCGGCTTCGGCGAAGCGACGCGCCTGCACCAGCGCAGACGCGTAGCCGGTGGCATGACCGATGCTCGCCGGTTCGAGTTCGGCGGCGCGGCGATAATGTGCCAGCGACTTGTTCGGATCAATCGTGCGCTGCTGTTCGCCCGCGAGCGCGTGATAGTTGGCGAGTCGTGCGCGCAACTGCGCAGACTCGGGAGCGGCGCGCAGGGCTGTCTCGATATCTGCGATGGCGCGCTCGTAGTCGTCCGTGTCGGCGGCGAGTTCGGTGCGTTCTTCGAGCGCGGCGGCGTTGTTCGGATCGAGACGGAGCGCGCGTTCGATGCTCGCGGCAGCGGCGGTCTTGTCTCCGGCGGAGCGTTCTATACGGGCGCGCGTCGCCCACGTCGCGGCGGTTGCTGCTTCGTCTGCGGTCGCGCGCACGATCAGTTTGACGGCCTCTTCTTTCGCTCCCGCGCGCAGGCGCAAGGAGGCGAGCGCGACGAGCGCGTTCGTGTCTTTGGCGTCGAGTTGGAGGGCGCGGCGCAGGTAAGGCTCGGCTTTGGCGTCGTCGCCCGCGCGCACTAAAAGGAGTCCGAGCGCGGTTTGCGGGAGCGACCAATCGGCGCGCAGTTCGATGGCGCGGCGCAGGGATTTCTCCGCCTCCGCCGTCTGCTTGAGCGCGACGTGCGCCGCCGCCTTTTGATATTCCGCTTCGGGGAATTCGGGGCGCACCTTGATCGCTTCCGTGTAGAGTGCGAGGGCGCGTGCGAGGTCGCCTCTGGCGTGTGCGTCCTGCGCGCGGTTGAAGATCTTCACCGGATCGTCTTCGCCGTCGGCCACGTCATCCGCCTCTTGCGCGTGCAGCGAGAGGGAGAGTGCGAGCAGGACGAGAAGCGCGCGGAGGACGACGCTGCGCGTGTTGAAGCGTAGAGGAAAAACAGTGGGCATCGAAACTGCGTGTGCTTTCGTTCGAATGTGAAAATTGTTTGCCGAAACTTGAATTAAAAGAGGTGTCGGCGACGCCGAAAGGCTGTTCTGCCGCGCGAGCATAACACGCACTTTGGAGACGCGTCCACGACGACCGGCGACGAACTCTCGCGCTTTGTATGGATGATGGGTTGCGTCCTTCAAGATGCCTGCGATAACATGCCCGCTATCCTGATTTTCAAACTCAAACTTGAGGTCGCACGCGTGGGCGTCGAGGCTTCACACAGGTCAAACGGCCTTCTCAGAACGGACAAGGGTTTCGGAGCGGAGTAAAAATGGCTGTGAGCAGTTCCGTAGTTGAAGAAATTTCGGCGGAAGCGGAGGCGGCAGTTTCGCACGAAGCGGCGGAGAAGGAGCTTGCCCTGCGCGCTCTCTTCCGCGAGATGAGATCGGTGCTCGTGGCCTTCTCCGGCGGCGTAGACAGTTCCTACGTGGCCTACGTCGCAACGGGCGAACTCGGTGGACGCGCCCTGTGCGTGACGGGCGAATCGTCGAGCCTCGCCGCGCACCAGCGCACGCAAGCCTCCGAGATCGCCGCGCGCTTCAATTTCAGGCACGAGACGATTAACACCGAAGAGATGTCCGACCCACGCTACACGGCGAACGCGGGCGACCGCTGCTATTTTTGTAAGACCGAACTCTACTCCAAACTCGCGCCGCTCGCCGCCGAAAGGGAACTGAGTTGCGTCGTTGACGGTTCGACGACGGACGACCTCGGCGATTATCGTCCCGGTCGCGCGGCGGCTCAGGAACACGGCGTGCGCAGCCCCCTCGTCGAAGTCCGAATGAGCAAAAGTGAAGTCCGCGAACTCAGCCGTCGTGCCGGGCTGCCGACGTGGGACGCACCCGCCAGTCCCTGTCTCTCTTCGCGCATCGCTTACGGGACGACCGTGACCATCAAGCGTCTACGCGAGGTGGAGACGGGCGAAGAGATCATGCGCTCGCTCGGTTTTCGCGAGTTTCGCGTCAGGCATCACGACGAATTGGTGCGCCTCGAAATCGCCCCGGCGGAGCTTGAGCGCGCGCTCCGACGCGAAGTCACGGACGAACTCGCGCGCCGTTTCCGCGCCCTCGGCTTTCGCTACGTGACGCTCGACCTGCACGGCTATCGCACGGGCGCGATGAACGAAGTCTTGAAAGCAGTGACGAGTCACGAGTAACAAGTGACAAGTTTTAGAACTTGTTTTAACTCATCACTCATCACTCGTCACTTGTCACTAGGAGATCAAAATGGCTGCTACTACGTCGGTTGAAGACGCTCTGCCGGAAGCGAAAGAGGCTAACCCGTTCGAGTCTATGATGTCGCGTTTTGACCGCGCGGCGAAGTTGCTCGACCTCAATCCCGATCTCTACGCCGTGATGCGCGTGCCGAATCGGGAACTGAAAGTTTACATCCCGGTGCGCATGGACTCCGGGCGCATACAGGTTTTTGAAGGGTTTCGCGTGCAGCACAATTTTGCACGCGGCCCGGCGAAAGGCGGCATCCGTTATGCGCCTGACGTGACAATCGAGGAAGTGCGCGCGCTCGCCGCGTGGATGACCTGGAAGTGCGCGGTCGTTAACGTTCCGTTCGGCGGCGGGAAAGGCGGCGTCATCTGCGACCCGTGGCAGATGTCGCAGGGCGAACTTGAGCGGCTCACGCGTCGTTACGCCTCCGAACTGATCGACATCATCGGGCCTGAGAAAGACGTGCCCGCGCCCGACATGAATACGAACGAGCAGACGATGGCGTGGATCATGGATACCTACTCGATGCACGCGCGCCACACGGTCAATGCCGTCGTCACCGGCAAGCCCGTCGCGCTCGGCGGCTCGCAGGGCAGGCGTGAGGCTACGGGGCGGGGCGTCCTGTTCGTCGTCAACGAGGCGATGAAGAAGTTCAAGATGACGCCGCCCACGACGCGCGTGGTCGTGCAAGGCTCAGGCAACGTCGGCGGCATCGGCGCGCAGTTGATGCACGAGGCCGGTTACAAAGTGATGGCGATCTCCGACATGCACGGAGGCATCTACAACCCCGCCGGAATCGACATCCCCGCCGCTCTGGAGCATCTGCGTGCGACGCGCTCTTTCGAGGAATACCCGGACGCCGAACGCGTGTCGAACGCCGAACTGCTCGAAATCGAGTGCGACGTGCTCGTGCCCGCCGCGACGGAGAACCAGATCACTTCGCAAAACGCCGAGCGGATTAACTGCAAGGTGCTGGCCGAAGGCGCGAACGGCCCGACGACTGCCGCCGCCGACGAAATTCTCCAGCGCAAAGGCATCTTTGTGATTCCAGATATTTTAGCCAACGCGGGCGGCGTCACCGTCTCCTACTTCGAATGGGTGCAAGACCGGATGGGCTATTTCTGGAAGGAAGATGTCGTCAACGAGCGTTTGCAGGACGTGATGGTCGCCAGTTTCAACGAACTCGTGAAGTTTGCCGAGAAGCATAATGTGGACACGCGCACGGCGGCTTACATGCTCGCCATTGACCGCGTGGCCTACGATACGCGCATGCGCGGCATCTACGCGTGACAAAAATGTGTAGGGATTTTTCATGCTAAGTCGTGAAAAAGTCTTGATTTCCGCGCCAATGTAGAGTATGGTCTGCCGGAAATCGTTATGTAGGAGCAGAGTCGGAAAGTGTAACTTAACGATAAAGTTCCAGCATTTCGAGTTCGCAGCGTTGACAGTGGCGTGACTGTTTTGTATAAGCAGTACCGCATTACAGTTAATCAGGCTAAAAGAAGAATACAGTTGAGAGGCGCAAAGAGGCAGATTTTAAGCGCCCGCGAACACAGAATACGTGTTCGGCTCCTCTCGCTGCTCCGCTCCAGCTACAAGGCGTTTCGTTCGAGGGCGGTAGCAGTTTTACATTGACTCTGTTGTGTACGCTTGTAGTTGGAGCGTCTGCCCACCGAAAGTTCAAGGGAACGTGTTGGATTGTCACGAGGAAAGCAATTGATACAGACAGTTGTAGCCGCAGACAAAAGCGCGAACCTTTGGGCTAGGGATAGGCAGTCGCCCCTTCCCGCAAAATTACATTACTCATTTCGCAGGAGGAATGCGATGAGACTCGCGAGAAGAGCGCAAGTATTGGCGCTCACCCTGTTGGTGCTGTGTGCCGCAGTATCAGCTCAAACACTAAGGCCGGCGGATGATCCGAGAAACACCGCTCCGACCGTAGGCACAGGTGGCCCCGTTGGCGGCCCCACCGGACTCTTCACCATTTACGACGGCCAGACGCTGCGTAAAGGTGAATTCACATTCAGCATTGCATACAGCAACTTTGACCGCGACCCGGGCGACGTGGACATCACGGAAGTCCCGCTCAGTTTCCAGATCGGCCTCTCAGACCACCTGGAACTGTTCTTCAACACGGTTGGCTATCGCGGCGTCAAAGTCAACAGCCCGCAGAACCTGTCGAGCTTCTATTTGCCCAACACTGCGATCTTTACGCAGCGTCTGCAAGCGAATGGAGTGCTACTGCCCAACACGTTGCAGAGCGGCGGAGCCATCGTGCTCGCCCCGATCAACAACGTGGTGATCGGCCAGCAGGCTCTGTTCCGCCCCGTCGGCAACCAGCCCTTCGTGCAGTTCCCGTTCGTCGGCGGTTCGGCAGGCAACTTCAATAACGGCTTCGCTGGGTTCAACCCGCGCTTCGTGTTCACGCTCGGCGGGCCGACCGGCCCGAACGCCAGCGGCAGCAACTTCGGCGCGGCGGCGAACTTCCCCGGCATCGGCTCGATCTTCGGCAGCATCCTGCCCGGCGTCGTGCTGACGCAGAGAACAATACCGGCGACCTTGACGACCAGCGCACAGGTCGTGCCGGATACGTTCACGGTCGCGCCGACTTACTTGCCTGAGGCGCCGTTCATCAGCCGTCTCTACGGCGAATCGTCGTTCAGCACGTTCAGCATCGGCGCGAAGTGGCGCATCACCGGCCCGAACAATCCTTTCGGCTTCGGTTTCATCCCGTTCTATCGCTTCTACGGCGACACGGCTGACGACCGCAGCGGCTTCAACCAGTTGCAGCGCGGCGCAAGCCCCGGCGGCAGCCTCGGCGACTTCGGCTTGGTCATGTTCGCCGATGGTCGTCTGAGCCGCAGCGTCAACATCTCGGCCAACCTCGGCTACATCCTGAACAGCAACCCGCGCAGCGAGTTGTTGGGTGATGCGGCCTTGCTCGACCGTCCTGATGAATTTATCGCGGGCTTGGGCGTAGACTTCCCGGTCAACCAACACTTCCAGCCGATCATGGAAGTGAAGTCTGTGCAGTACGTGGGCGGCAGAACGCCGAACGCTTTCCAGAACAACCCGGTTGATTTTCTGGCTGGCGTCCGCATCTTCCCGCGTCGCTGGATGGGCTTCAGCGCGGCTTATCGCGCGCACATGAACCCGCAGGGCGACCGTATCTTCAACGACCGCTCGCCTTCGGAATTCCCGCGCGGCTTCCGTCAATCGCAAGACCCGCACGGCTACATCTTCCAGTTTTGGGCTGGTCGCCGCAACGAGCGCGCTCCCACCATCGTGCCGAACAATCCGCCGACGACGGCTGTTTCGGCAAGCCCGTCGAGAG
>DASWNS010000656.1:0-1991 GCA_036399115.1 Pyrinomonadaceae bacterium
ACAAAGTTTTCGTCATCACCGCCGAGAGCCGCGATGCGCAGGCGCGCTTCAACGCGAAAGATCGCGGCATCGGCCTCGCACGCGACGACGCGCGCCACGCGTGGCGCATCTACTCGCTCGACCGGAACACGGGCAAGATCAATTGGGAGCGCACCGCTTACGAAGGCGTGCCGCGCGCCAAGCGTCACGTCAAAGCGACGCAGGCCAACTCGACGCCCGCGACCGACGGAAAAACCATCGTCGCGCTCATGGGTTCCGAAGGTCTGTATGCCTACGACTTCGCGGGCAAGCTCCTCTGGAAACAAGACCTCGGCGTTTTGAATCCCGGCCTCGCGGGCGACCCGACTTCCGAGTGGGGACATGCCTCTTCGCCCGTCATCTATCGCGGCCTCGTCATCGTCCAGTGCGACAAGCACAGAGACTCTTTCCTCGCCGCTTATCATCTCAAAGACGGAAAACTCGCGTGGCGCGTCGAACGCGACGAACTGCCATCATGGAGTCCGCCCGCGATCTACGAAGGCCGCACGCGCGCCGAACTCGTCACGAACGCGAGCAACTACATACGCGGCTACGATCCGCTCACGGGCAAAGAACTCTGGCGTTTCGCAAACGGCGCGACGCAGGTGCAGATGCCCGCGCCCGTCGTAGCAAACGACATGATCATCGTGACCGGCGGTTATCCCGGCAATCGCCCCGTACACGCTTTCCGCCCCGGCGCGAGCGGCGACATCTCCCTGAAAGAGGGCGAGGAATCTACGCCCGCGCTCGTCTATCGCCTGCCGCGCGGCTCATCCTACACGGGCACGCCGCTCGTCTATCGTGATCTCATGTACATCTCCGGCGACAACGGCGTGCTGCGCGTCTTTGAAGCGAAGACCGGCAAGCAACTGTACGAGCAACGCCTGCCCGCGACCTTCAGCGCGTCGCCCGTCGCAGCGGACGGAAAAGTTTATCTCGCCAGTGAAGACGGCGACGTGTTCGTCGTGCGCGCCGGAGCGACTTACGAACTGCTCGCGACGAATCCGATGGGCGAACCGCTGATGGCGACGCCCGCCATCTCCGGCAACATGCTCATCCTGCGCTCGCAGAACTTCGTCTACGCCATCGGCGCAGCCGGGAAGAAAGGATGAAGGATGAAGGATGAGGGATGAATCAGAGAACTATTCAACTCTGTTGAGTGCTTTTCTTATTCATCCCTCATCCCTCATCCCTCATCCCTTAATTAAGATGCAGCCTTTCGACTTCCAACTTCGCACGCGCCTCGTCTACGGCGCGGGCGCGCTCGCGCGGCTCGGCGCGCTCGCGCGTGAACTGAATTTCCGGCGCACGCTCCTCGTCGCCGACAGCGGCCTCGTTTCGTCCGGCCACGTCGCAGAGGCTTCGGAAGTCTTGTCCGCGTCAAACGTCGAAGTCATTCCCTTTCACGAGTTCGACGTGAACCCGGACACGCGCATGTGCGAGCGCGGGCGCGACTTCGCCGCGCCGCTCGGCGTTGACTCGATCATCGGACTCGGCGGCGGGAGTTCGCTCGACTGCGCGAAGGGCATCAACTTCCTGTTAACGAACGGCGGCAGGATTCAGGACTATCAAGGCTACGGCAAGGCGACGCGCCCCATGCTCCCCATGATCGCCATCCCGACGACCGCCGGAACGGGCAGCGAAGCGCAAACTTACGCGCTCATCTCCGACGCAGACACACACGTCAAGATGGCTTGCGGCGATTCCGAGGCAGCCTTCCGCGTCGCCCTGCTCGACCCCGCGCTCACCGTCTCGCAGCCCGCCGCCGTGACCGCCGCCGCAGGGTTCGACGCCATCGCACACGCCGTCGAAAGTTTCGTGACGACGCGGCGCAACGCCGTCTCCGACACGTTCGCGCGCGAGGCATGGCGGCTGCTCGAAGCGAATTACGAGCGCGTGCTCACGCACCCGGCGGACACGGAAGCGCGCGGCGCGATGCAACTCGGCGCGCACTACGCCGGAATCGCCATCGA
>DASWNS010000657.1:0-14125 GCA_036399115.1 Pyrinomonadaceae bacterium
GCGTGCCGAAGACGGCGAAGACCGCGTGCCCGCCGTCGAGTTGTCCCACGGGCAGCAGGTTCAAACTCGTCACGAGCAGTCCGATCCACGCGGCGAAGTAGAAGGGGTTGGGCGCGATGTTGTTGAGTTGGACGCCGAGCGCGTGCGCGAAGAGGCGCAGGAGCGGCGGGTCGTTGAAAGTGATGATGGTGCCCGCCGCCGCGTTCTCGAAGAGCGCGGGCGGCTGCGGGGTGGCGGTCAACAGCGCGGCGATGGCGACGGGGATGATGACGACGAAACCCGCGAGTGGTCCGGCGACGCCGATGTCGAAGAGGGCGCGTCGCGTCGGGATGGGAGATTTGATCTTGATGAACGCGCCGAACGTGCCCGCGAGAAAGAGCGGCGGCGCGGGGATGAAGAAGGGGAGCGTGGCCGCCACTTTGTAACGGCGGCAGGCCACGTAATGCCCGGCCTCGTGCGCGAGCAGGATGGCGAGGAGCGCGAAGGCAAACGTCAAGCCCTGCGCGATCAACTCCGGATGCGCGAACGCCTGCCGGAGAAGTTCGCGGACGGAGAGAAAGTAGTAGGCCGGAACATACCAGAGGTAGCCGAGCCAATGTGCGGGCGCGACGAGGTTCGGCTCGTTCTCAGGAATATTCGCGGACATGAGAGCCTGTCCGGTGCCCGCGATGGTGGCCGTCGTGGCGGTCAGCAAAAAGAGGCCGACGTGGCGCGCCCATTCGCGCGCAGTCGGTCGCGCTGCTTGCGGTCGAACCCTTGATGCCTGTTGATCGATGAGGGACGGGACGGACATGATAAAGCAGTGACAAGTGACGGGTGACAAGTGGAAAGGCCGAAAAAAGTGAATCGTGAATCGTCGAGCGTGAATAGTTAAAACCGTCTTCGTCTATTCACAATTGACAATTCACGATTCGCGATCACGTGTGACGATTGACTCGTCTTATCTCGTCACTCGTCACTCGTTGCTGCATTCGGGACATCGGTGTCGTGTCCGGCGTCGTCTTCCGCGTCGAAGCCGTGGGCTTGGAGTTCCTTGCCGGGCTTGAAGCGGATGGTCTTGCCGGTCGGGATGGCGACCTCTTCGCCGGTGCGCGGGTTGCGACCGACGCCGCGCTTGCGTGGTTTGACGACGAAGACGCCGAAGCCGCGCAGTTCAATGCGTTCGCCGCGTGCGAGCGCTTCTTTCATCGAATGAAAGAGGGCGTCAACGGCCTGTTCGGCCTTCATCTTCGGGACGCCCGTGCGATCTGCCACGCGGTTGACGATGTCGAGTTTAATCACGCTTGAATTTAGCCTCCGTTCGGGTCTGCACGGCTCGGGCGTTGGTCTGTAAAGTATAGACGCCGCTTGATAAGCGATAATAGAGACGCGCCGTAAAGGCTGTCAAGCAAACACCCGGAGCGCGCCTGCGCCCCCTCGCGTTGACAAAGCGCGCGGCGCGCGGCTAACCTCGAAACAAGGGATTTTAGGAGCGACGAGAGACGACGGAAGGCGACAAACTTAAGAAGCGTATGTTCAAGCGTAAGGACGGGCGTGCGCCCCAGTTCGGCGACATCGGGATTGAGGACGACCGCGACATCGAAGTGCAGCGACTCGGACAGGAATCGCGCAAGCACTTCTGGTCGGAAGCGCGCCTGTTGTTTCGCGATCTCGTCTTCGCCCTCCTCGTCGCCGCGCTCTTCGTCGTCTTCATCGTGCAGCCCGTCAAAGTCGAAGGCACTTCGATGCTGCCGCGCCTCCACGACGGCGAGCGCATCTTCGTCAACAAACTCGTCTATTACCACTGGCCGAAACTCGACCGGGGCGACATCGTCGTCTTCTGGTTTCCAGACGACCCGGATAAGAGTTTCATCAAGCGCGTCATAGGCTTGCCGGGCGAGGTGGTGGAGATGCGCGGCGGTCGCATCCAGATCAACGGGCAGGATTTAAACGAGCCGTATCTCGACCCGCAACTCAACGTCGGGCGCGCGAATCTGCCCGCCACGCTCGTCAAGCCCCATTACTATTTCGTGATGGGCGACAACCGCGACAATTCGAGCGACTCGCGCCTCTGGGGGCAAGTGCCCGAAAAGTATATCTACGGCAAAGCCCTCCTGCGCTACTGGCCGCTCGCCGACGCCACCATCATCCGCCACGAAACCGACTACGCGCTCACCGCGCCGAGCGGCAGGCCGACGCCCTACGTCGAGCCGCTGGAGGATGAAGAAAGTGAACCTTAAGAGCCGTCGGTTTTTGTCCGACTGTCTGGCTGACGGCTGACAGCTATTTTATGCTCGACCTCTTGAAGCCGCTGCTGTTGATGTTCTACGCGCCCGCGCGCGCGATGGGACTCGTGCGCGACCGCGCGCCGCTCGGCTTCGCCGCCGCGCTCGCCATCGGGGTGAAAGTGGCTTACGTGTTCTACACGCAATGGCCTTATCTCGGCGCGCAAATTCGTCTGAGCGGCCTGCTCATCGGGTTCAACATCCTGACCGGAACGGTCGGCAGCCTGCTCTTGATCGTCGTCATCTTCGTCCCGGCATTGATCTTCTTCGCCAACCTGTTCGAGCGCAGGGGCAGTTTCAGCCTCGTGCTGCAACAGGAGTTCGCGCCTGCCGCCTCCGCCGTCCTCTACGCATGGGCGGCGGCGCACCTCGTCGCTTTGCCGCTGGCAGCCCTCGCACGCGTGAGCGGCCTCGAAGCTGGCTGGCTCGCGCAGCTGGGGCAGTTCTGGGGGACGCTCGGCCAGCAACAGAACCTGCCGCCCGATGCGATGGCTCAACTCACAGACCCGCAACAACTCTCCCTCTTCATCTCGTCCATGCTCGTGCTGCCCTTCTTCCTGCTGTGGGTCGTCGTCGGCGTGCGCGAAGTGTTTCGTCTCTCGTGGCCGCGCGCCGTAGCGGCGATTGTGGGGGGCGGGATCGTCATGATCCTCGTCTCTCCCATCATGGCGGTTCTGGGTCGTTTTCTCGCCTCGCCGTTCCTGCTGTTCCTGCTGTTCCTGCTGCTGCGCGGCTACTTCGGCGAAGTGATGCGGACGCAACGCGCGCGCGCCTCGTTTCGCCAGAACCTCGAAGCCGCGACGCTCAACCCGGCTGACGCTTCCGCACACTACAACCTCGGCCTCATCCATCTCCAACGCAAAGAACTCGACGAGGCCAAAGAGCGTTTCACGCGCGCCATCGAGATCGACGCAGACGAAGTGGACGCTCATTTTCAACTCGGTCGCATCGCCCGGATGCAGAACGATCTCCCCGGCGCGATCAGTCGTTTCGAACAGGTCGTCGTGCGCGATGAATCACACTCGCAGCACGAAATCTGGCGCGAGATCGGCGCGACTTATCTGGCCGCAGAGCAGTACGCGGACGCTTACGACGCGCTCGAACGCTTTCTCGCGCGCCGTCAATCAGACCCCGAAGCGTTGTACCTGTCCGGACGCGCGCTCTCCGGCATGGGACGCACGCGCGAAGCCGCAGACGCGATGCGCGCCTGCATCGAAGCCGTCAAAACTGCGCCCGCCTACAAATATCGCGCCGAAAAACGCTGGCTCAATGAAGCCCAACAGTTCTTGCGGACGCAGGCTTAAAAGCCGCCAGTTGCCCTCTGCCTGCGCCCTCTGCCTCTGCCCGGCGCGTGAGTGGTCGGCGATTAGAGCGAACGACTGGCAACGAACGACGGACGACCGGCAGAGATCAAATTATGACTGACGTTAAACCCGCGCTCCTTGCGCTCGAAGATGGACGAACGTTTCGCGGTCGCTCGTGGGGCGCGGAGGGCGAAGTGTGCGGCGAGATGGTCTTCAACACTTCGATGTCCGGTTATCAGGAAGTCCTGACCGACCCTTCCTATGCGGGGCAGATCGTGTGCATGACTTATCCGCTCATCGGCAACTACGGCGTGAACGCCTTGGACGCCGAATCGAGCCGCCCGTGGGTGGAGGGTTTCGTCGTGCGCGAGGCGAGCCGCGTGGCTTCCAACTGGCGCGCCGAAGAGACGCTCGACGCCTACCTCAAGCGTTGGCGGATCGTCGCCATCGACCACATCGACACGCGCGCTCTGGTCCGGCACATACGCGACCGTGGCGCGATGCGCGCGTGCCTGTCGAGCGTCGAACTCGACGCGGAGAGTCTGGTCGCGCGTGCGCGCTCGTCCGAGGCGATGGAGAACAGGGAACTGGCGAGCGTCGTGACGACGAAGGAGACTTACACGGTTGCGGCGGAAGGCGCGGAGCGTTTCCACGTCGTCTGCTACGACTTCGGCGTGAAGCTGAATTCTCTGCGTGAGTTTGCCCGCCTCGGTTGTCGCGTGACGGTTGTGCCCGCTTCCAGTCCCGCGTCGGAAGTGCTGGCCTTGAAGCCGGACGGGATCTTTCTCTCGAACGGGCCGGGCGATCCGGCTTCGATGACGAAGGTGGTCGAAGAGATCGCACGCGTCGCCGGATCGGGCGTGCCCACCTTCGGCATCTGCTTCGGCCATCAACTGCTGGGGCGAGCCTTCGGCGGTTCGACTTACAAACTACGCTTCGGTCATCGCGGCGGCAACCAACCCGTGCGCGAAGAGGCGACCGGCACCATCGAGATCACTTCGCACAATCACGGCTTCGCCGTGCAGGCCGACACGCTCCCGGCGGACGTGGAAGTCACGCACATCAATCTCAACGACAACTGCGTGGAAGGCTTGCGCCACAAGCAGTTGCCCGTCTTCTCCGTGCAGTATCACCCCGAAGCCGCCCCCGGCCCCCACGACGCCGCCCACCACTTCCGCCGCTTCATCGAACTCATGGAGCAGACGGCGAATAAAAACTGAACGCGCCGGGAAAAGAAAAGCATTCACCCCGGAGACACAGAGGGCACAGAGAGTCGCAATCTTCTCTGTGCCCCCTTCGTGTCCTTACCGTGTCTCTGTGGTGAGTCTTAAGTTCTGACCTGTCGCCCGCTTTAACTTTCGCTCGGTAGATTCCGTTCCGGGTTTGCCGCAACGACGGGAGTTGTCGTTGTCGTCTGCGGCGTTGGCGACGCGGCAGCTTCGTCGGGCTTGAGGAGGGAGGCGACGATGCCTTCTTCCGCGCCCTTGTGTTCCATCCAGTGACGGTAGCCGACGGAGATGATGGCGATGACGGGGATGGCGAGGAAGATTCCGGCGACGCCCGCCAGTTCCGCTCCGCAGAGAATGGCGAGGATAACCGCCAGCGGGTGGAGGTGTATGCCCTGACCGATGATGCGCGGGTAGGTCACGTAGTCGTGGACGACGCGCAGGACGGCGAGAAAAATGAAGACGCCGAGAGCCTGTCCCGGCGAGTGGAAGCTCGACACCGCGACGGCTAGAACGAAGATCACGAGTGGTCCGGCGAGCGGGATGAATTCCAGAAAACCTGCGAGGATGCCGAGCACGAGTGCGTAAGGCACGCCGATCAGGATAAAGCCGAGCGTGCAGATCACGCCGATTAAAAGGCACGCGATGAGTTGCGCGCGGATGTAGGCGGCGAGCGTGCTGTTGACATCCTGAAACAGTTCGTCGCCGCGCCAGCGCATACGCCCGCGCGGGAGCATCAACAGGGCGGAACGACGAAAGCTGTCCGCGTCTTTCAGCAGAAAGAAGGCGAGGATGGGAATCAGGATCAGCCACGGCGCGTAGCCGAGGGCGAAAGTCGCCGTCGTGACCGCCGTGCTTTGCACGTACTCGCCGACCGTGTGAATGGTCTGTGTGACAGTCTCTTTGACGGACTCGCGTGCGGGCGAAGGGATGCGTTGATAGAACCGCTCCAAATTTTGCGCGCGTTCCGAGATGCTTTTCGAATAGGCTGGAGCCTGCTGTCCGAGTCCTGTGATCTGTTCGCCGACCTGCGGCAGCAGGAGGTAGATAGCCAGGCCGAGGCCGCCGAAGATGAGTAGATAGACGACGCCGATAGCGAGCGTGCGCGGGATGAAATGCTTGCGCTCGCTGCCGCGCAGCCAGACCGGGTGGTGGACGAATTCCACGAGCGGCGCGATCAGGTAAGCGAAGAAGATCGAGAGGACGAGCAGGAGGATCACGCCTTCGAGCAGGTAGAGTCCCCAGATGACCGCCGCCACGACGAGCACGATCAGGATCAGGCGCAGCACCGCGCGCGTCTGCGGCCAAGCGGCTTCCGCCGCCGCGACCGCCGCCGTCTCCGCAACTGCCGTCACCTCTTGCTGGTGTGTGCTCTTCCGCTCAATCATAAATGTAAGGATGAAGGATGAAGGATGAACGACGAATGAAAGCACTCAAGCGAGTTAATGCTTTCATGCATCGTTCATCGTTCAACCTTTCATCTCAGCCGTCTTCAAACTCGTAGTCGTAGTGTTGGAGGTGCGGGGCGGAAGGTTCCCAGACGAGGCCGCGCCATTCGTCGTTGGCGTTCATGAGTTGGAGTGCGGCGAGCGGTTGCGCCGGGTTGCGCTCGATGCGCAAGACCTCCGCCACCGCCGACACCTTCGGCGATCCCTCGCGCATCACCGCGATCTGCACGCGGCTGCCCACATCCGGCAAATGCTCCAGATGCACCAGCGCGCCCATCGGCCCGACGTTCGTGGTCTGTCCTTCGACGACGACGTGCTCGCCCGATGCGCCGTCATCCCATTCGGCGCGCACCGGCAAACTGATCACATAACGCGGTCCCGTCCGCTGCTCGGTCGAGAAATTTTGAGACATAAAGTAACCGGTGATGAGTGATGAGTGATGAGTGATGAGTAAAAACAAAATACCTTTGTCTTTCACTCATCACTCATCACTCATCACTCATCACTTCCTTTCTGTTTAGTCTTCTTCCTGCGCACGCAGTTTTTCGAGTACGGAGAAATCTTCGAGGGTCGTCGTGTCGCCGGAAACCGCGCCGCTGCCTGCGATTTCGCGCAGCAGGCGGCGCATGATCTTGCCCGAACGAGTCTTCGGCAGTTGATCCGTGAACCTGATCTCGTCGGGACGCGCCAGCGCGCCGATCTCCTTTGCGACGTGGCGGCGCAACTCTTCTTTCAACGCATCCGAAGTTTGCCGCGCGCCTTCGAGCGTGACGAAGGCGACGATGCCCGAACCTTTCAGTTCGTCCGGACGCGCCACGACCGCCGCTTCCGCGACCGCCTCATGTGAGACGAGCGCGCTCTCGATCTCCATCGTACCCAAACGATGCCCGCTTACATTAATGACATCATCAACGCGCCCCATTATCCAGTAATAACCGTCGGAATCTCGCCGCGCGCCGTCGCCCGCGAAATAGACGCCCCCAATCTCCGACCAGTAGGCCGCGCGGTAGCGTTCGTCGTCGTTCCAGATCGTGCGCAGCATCGAAGGCCACGGTCGTTTGATGACGAGATAACCGCCCTGTCCCGCCGCCGTCACGGCTTCGCCCGTCTTCGACATGATGTCAACTTCGATGCCGGGCAGCGGCTTCGTGGCCGAACCGGGTTTGGTGGGCGTCGCACCGGGCAGCGGCGAGATCATGATGCCGCCCGTCTCCGTCTGCCACCACGTATCGACAATCGGGCAACGCCCGCCGCCGATAATCTCCCTGTACCACATCCAAGCCTCCGGGTTGATCGGTTCGCCGACCGTGCCGAGCAGGCGCAAGGATGAGAGGTCGTGTTTCAAAGCCCAGTGCTCGCCCCATTTGATGAAGGCGCGGATGGCGGTCGGCGCGGTGTAGAAGATGTTGACGCGATGGCGTTCGACGATTCGCCAGAATCTGTCCGGCTCAGGCCAGTTCGGCGCGCCTTCATACATCAAAGTCGTCGCGCCGTTCGAGAGCGGTCCATAGACGACGTAGGAATGACCCGTCACCCAGCCGATGTCAGCCGTGCACCAGTAGGTGTCTTCGTCCTTGAGATCAAAGACCCACTTCGTCGTGAGGTGCGCCCAGAGCAGGTAGCCTGCGGTCGTGTGCAGGATGCCTTTCGGTTTGCCGGTCGTGCCGGAGGTGTAGAGGATAAAGAGCGGGTGCTCGCTATCGAGTTCGACGGCGGGACAGTTGGCGTCAACCGTCTCCGCGAGTTCGTGCCACCAGTGATCGCGCCCCGCCTGCATCTGAACTTTCGACCCCGTGCGGCGCACGACGATGCAGTGCTCGACGGTCGGCGTGCGGGTCAGAGCCTCGTCCACCGTCGCCTTCAACTTCACTTCCGCGCCGCGCCGCCAACCGCCGTCAGCCGTGACGACGACGCGACAGCCCGCATCGTTGACGCGATCAATGATCGCCGTCGCGGAGAAGCCGCCGAAGATGATCGAATGGGTTGCGCCGATGCGCGCGCAGGCGAGCATGGCGATGGCGAGTTCGGGAATGAGCGGCATGTAGAGCGCGACGCGGTCGCCCGGTTGCACGTTCATGCGCTTGAGGACGTTCGAGAAGCGGCAGACCTCCGCGTGGAGTTGCCCGTAGGTGAGCGTGCGCTGTTCGCCGGGTTCGCCCTCCCAGATGATCGCCGCCTTGTTGCGTCGCCACGTCTGTAGATGACGGTCGAGACAGTTGTAGGAGATGTTCGTCTTGCCGCCGACGAACCACTCGGCGTGCGGCGCGTCCCAGCGCAAAACCGTCTCCCAGCGTTTGAACCAGTGAATCTCTTCGGCCATGCGCGCCCAGAAGGCGTCGGGCGAGGCGGCGGCCTCTTCGCGCAGACGTTCGTAGTCCGCCAAAGATTTGATGTGCGCCGCCTCGGAGAAACTCTGCGCGGGCGGGAAGACGCGCTCCTCGTGCAGCACCGATTCGATGTTCGTCGTCGAGGAAGACATAAACTCTGGCTCGAATCTCCTCCCTGAAAAGTTGGCGGCGCGCGCTCTGGCTCACGCCCTGTAATTAAAATTGCGTTTCTGGTGAGTGTCCTGTGTATCACAGAACCGCTCGACGCGACAATGACTTCTGAACAGCACGCGCCGTGCCACGAGGCCGACGCGCCGCACGCGCTTTCTCAGCCGTCGCTTGTCTGGCGCAAGCCTCTCCGTTAAAGTACGCCCGATCCCGTACACCCCGAAAGCGAACCGGAAGTCACCACACCATGAATCAGACGAAATCTTTTCTCCGCCTCGCCTCAATCTTGCTGTTGCTCGCCGCCTTCGTCTCACCCGCCCTGCCGCAAAGCAAAGAGACGACGAAGGCCGCGCCCGTGACAGACACGCTGCGCCCCTCGACCGCCACATCGAATGCCCCGCGCGACGAACGTTTGTGGCAGCGCGCGCTCAAACTGCAACGCTCGGCTATCGTCGTTGACTCGCACAACGACATCCTCTCCTTCATGTTCGATGAGAACTACGACATCGGCCAGTCGTCCGTCGGCAAGTATCACACGGACATCGCGCGCATGAAGCAGGGCGGACTCTCGGCGGAGTTCTTCTCCGTCTACGTGGATCGTACCTACGCCGCGAAAGGCGGCGCGGCGCGGCGCGCGCTGGATCTGATCGATATGGTTTATCGCGCGGCGGAAAAGTATCCGAACGATCTCGTGATGTCTTACTCGGTGGCAGACATTCGCCGCGCGAAGAAGGGGAAGAAGATCGCCGCGCTGATGGGCATCGAAGGCGGCCACGCGATTGAAAATTCGCTGATGGCCTTGCGCGATTTCTACCGCCTCGGCATACGCTACATGACGCTCACGCACAACAACACGAACGATTGGGCGGACGCCTGCTGCGACGCCGCGAGACACAACGGCCTCTCGGATTTCGGCAAGGAGGTCGTGCGCGAGATGAACCGCATCGGCATGCTCGTGGACATCTCGCACGTCTCCGACAAGACCATGTCCGACGTGCTCGACATCTCGACCGCGCCCGTCATCGCTTCGCACTCCTCGGCGCGCGCCCTGGCTGCCCGCCCGCGCAACATCCCCGACGACTTGCTCCGCCGCATCGCGAAGAACGGCGGCGTCGTGATGATCAACTTCTATCCCATCTTCCTCGACCAAAAAGCGATTGACGCGAGCGCGGCGCGCGATGCGCGGCTCAAGCCCGAGCGCGAACGGATCAACGAGACGTTCAAAAACGATCCGAAGCGACGCGAAGAGGAACTGGACAGGTTGAACGCGGCGAACCCGCTGCCGCCGACGCCGCTCTCCGTCCTCGTGGATCATTTCGATCATGTCGCCAAAGTCGCAGGCATCGATCACGTCGGCATCGGTTCCGACTTCGACGGCGTCTCCTATCTTCCCGAAGGCATGAAAGACATCGCGCAACTCCCCAATCTTACCTACGAACTCCTGCGTCGCGGTTACAGCGAAGGCGACGTGCGCAAAGTGCTCGGCGAAAATTTCCTGCGCGCCTTCGCCACCGCCGAACGCGCCGCACGCACCTCGTCCGGCGGTCAGGTCAGCCGCGACGGCAGCGTCCGGCGAATAGATGAAGGGAAGAGGTAAAGGCAAACGATGAAGGAGAAGACAGAACACAGAATACAGGAGTCAGAAGCAAGAGACGCGCACCTTTTATTTTTTATCAATCGGCGTGCCGTGTGAGGCGCGAAAAACCGCTCCGCGATTTATCCGAAATTACGCGGGGAGGCGACGGAAAACATGTCCAAACTTCGCCCGCCTGCACGCATCGCTCACACAAAAGTCGTACACCCGATTTTAAAAATAATACACGCGGCGCATTCAATAAGTTGGTCAAGTATGTCGTGATCGCAATCGCACGTAAAAGCGGCTGCGAGCTTAACTCGACGCGTGCGCGTGCTATAATTTTTCTCTCCAATGAAGCGCGCCGGAATCTACATACATATCCCGTTCTGTCGTTCGCGCTGCTCCTATTGCGACTTCGCCACAGGGGCATACGAAGGGCAACTCGCCGAACGCTACGTCTGCGCGCTGACGAAAGAGATCGAAGAGTTCGAGCACGCGCCGCTGCCGGAGACGCCTCTCTCGAACGACCTGCGCCGCCCGCCCTCTCTCGACGTTGACACGATCTATTTCGGCGGCGGCACGCCGAGCTTGCTCACGCCCGCGCAGGTCGAGCGCATTCTGCGAGCGGTGCAGGAGCGTTTCCGCGTCGCGCCCGGTTCGGAAGTGACGCTGGAGTTGAACCCCGGCACGGTGACGCGCGAGAGCGTCGAGCAGTTTCGCGCCGCAGGCATCAACCGCGCGAGCTTCGGCCTGCAAACTTTCGACGACGAGCAACTGCGACGCCTCGGGCGCACGCACACCGCCGCAGACGCGCGCCGCACTCTCTCCACCCTGCGCGAAGCCGGATTCGATAACGTCAGTTTCGATCTCATCGCGGGGCTGCCCGGCCAGACGTTGCCAGAGTGGGCTGAGAACATGGAGGCCGCGCTCGCGCTTCGCCCCGCGCATCTCTCGCTCTATCTGCTCGAAGTGCACAGCGGCACGCCGCTCGCCGCGCAACTCCGCGAAGGCCGCTGGCCGCAACCCGACCCGGACGTGGCCGCCGAAATGTATCAACTGCTCATCGAGCGCACGCGCGCCGCCGGTTACGAGCACTACGAGATCTCCAACTTCTGCCTGCCCGGACACGAAGCGCGCCACAACTTGAAATACTGGACGGGCGCGCCTTACTACGGCTTCGGTTCGTCGGCGCATTCCTACGACGGCGAACGTCTGCGCTGGTCGAACGAACGCGATGCGGCGCGCTACTGCGAACTGTTGGAGACGCGCGGCAGCGCAGTGGTCGAAACAAACGAATTGAGCGCGCGCGACGCGAGCGCGGAAGCTCTCTTCCTCGGCCTCCGGCTGATGCGCGGCGTCGATCTCGAAGCGCACCAGACTCAATTCGGAACCGACGTGCGACACGAATACGCCGCAGACCTCTCACGCTTCCGCGAAGCCGAGTTGATCGAAATAGACGGCGGCCTTCTACGCCTCACGCCCGCAGGCGTGCTGCTCTCGAATGAAGTCTTCGCCGCATTCATCTAAGATGGATAAATATGAAACAGGCGACCGGGTATGGACGCCGGAGCAGTCGTGGACTAACTCAACGAACGATTGGGCGTGAGTTTGAAATCAAATTAACAGGCAGGACGAGCAGGCGGCTTTTATGAAGTTGATCGATCTACGCAGCGACACTGTGACGAAACCGACGCCCGCGATGCGGCGCGCGATGGCCGAGGCCGAAGTGGGCGACGACGTGTACGGGGAAGACCCGACGGTCAACCGCTTGCAGGAGCGCGCGGCGGAGATTTTTCGCAAAGAGGCCGCGCTCTTTGTGCCGACGGGTTCGATGGGCAACCAGATCGCCGTCAAGTTGCACACGCGACCGGGCACGGAGGTCGTCATCGAAGAACGCGGCCACATCTTCAACTACGAGATGGCCGCGATGTCCGCCATCGCAGGCACCATCGCGCGCCCCGTCAAAAGCACGGACGAGAGCGGCATCCTCCGTTGGGACGACATCAAGGCGGCCATTCACGCCAACGACGCGCCCTACTACGTCGCGCCGACCGGACTCGTCGCGCTCGAAAATTCGCACAACCTCGCGGGCGGAACGCTGCTGTCGCGCGCACGCACCGAAGAGATTTGCGACTCCGCGCACGCGCTGCGTATTCCCGTCCACCTCGACGGCGCGCGCATCTTCAACGCCGCCGCCGCGCTCGACGAGACGGTCGCCGCGCTCGCGCGTCCCTGTGATTCGGTGATGTTCTGTCTCTCGAAAGGATTGGGCGCGCCCGTCGGCTCGGTGCTCCTCGGAGGGCTTGAGTTTATTGAAGAGGCGCGTCGCTGGCGCAAACTGCTCGGCGGCGGGATGCGACAGGCGGGCGTCATCGCCGCCGCCGGACTCGTCGCGCTCGAAGAATCGCCCGCGCGCCTGCCCGCAGACCACGCAAACGCGCGTCGCCTCGCCGAAGCGTTGGCCGAACTGCCGGGCGTGAAGATTGACCCCGCACGCGTCGTCACCAACATTGTCATCTTCGACATAGAGGGCACGCGGCGCGCTGCGAACGACATCTGCGCGCGCCTCCAAACACAGGGCGTCCTCGCCTCCGGCTTCGGCTCGTCAATCCGCATGGTCACGCACTACGACGTTTCGACGGCAGACATCGACGCCGCCATCAACGCCCTCCGCGAAGTGCTGCGCGAAGGATAGAACGCGCGAAGGATAGAAAGCCCGGCGGTCGTCCGTCGGCGGTTGTCAGTTATTAGTTACTGACAGTTACGCCGCTTGAGATTGATTTAGGATTAATAACAGGTCATAGCTAATAGCCGGTAGCCGCTAACAGCCTCTTTATGAAACCGATCATCATCGCCATTGACGGGCCTTCGGGCGCGGGCAAGTCAACGCTGGGGCGCAGGCTGGCGCGCGAACTGAATCTGCTCTACGTGGATACGGGCGCGATGTATCGCGCCGCCGCGCTCGCCGTCGTCGCCGCAAACGTGAACGCGACGGACGCAGACGAAGTGGCGCGCATCGCCGCCGCCGCGCGCATCGAACTCGCGGGCGACCCGGACAGCCTGCGCGTCCTGCTCGACGGGCGCGACGTGTCCGCAGAGATTCGCAGCGAGCAGATCACGCGGCTCTCTTCCGTCATCTCCGCGATTCCGGCGGTGCGCCGCGATCTCGTCCGCCGCCAGCGCGAGATGGGCGCGCAAGGGGGCGGCGTCGTCCTCGACGGGCGCGACATCGGCACGGTCGTCTTCCCGCAGGCCGACGTGAAATTCTTTCTCACCGCCGTCCCCGAAGAACGCGCCAAGCGACGCTTCGACGAAGACCATCGCACCGAACCCGACCTCACTTTTCAGGAAACCCTCGACGACATCAACACGCGCGACGAACGCGACTCCACACGCGCCGACTCGCCCCTGCGCATCGCCGAAGATGCCGTCGTCATAGACACCACCGATCTCTCCATCGAACAGGTCTTCGCGCGCATGCTCGAAGTCGTCCGGGAACGCGAGATGGGCAGCGTATAAAAATATGTTCACAGGCATCATCGAAGAGTTGGGGCGCGTGCGCGGTTTGGAGCGGCGCGGCGAGGGCGTGCGGCTGACGGTCGAGGCGCGGACGGTGACCGAAGGGACGCGCGAGGGCGATTCCATCTCCGTCAACGGCGTGTGTCTGACCGCGCTCGAAGTGAGCCGTGAAAGTTTCGCGGCGGACGGCTCGCGGGAGACTTTGCAGCGTTCGACGCTGGGGAGTCTGCGCGCCGGATCGTTCGTCAATCTCGAACGCGCCGTAACCCCTGAGACGAGACTCGGCGGCCTCA
>DASWNS010000658.1:0-5780 GCA_036399115.1 Pyrinomonadaceae bacterium
CTCGTCCTCGGCCAGACCTCGCTCGACCTCTTCATCCACGACGGGTATTTCGTGCTCGCACACTTTCATCTCGTGATGGGCGTGGCGGCCATCTTCGGCATGTTCGCGGGCGTCTATTTCTGGTTCCCGAAAATGTTCGGGCGCATGATGAGCGAGCGGCTGGGACAGTTGCATTTCTGGCCGACCTTCATCGGCGTCTACGGCATCTTCGTGCCGATGCACATTATGGGCATCGTCGGCATGCCGCGTCGTTACTCGTCGTTTCAGGAGTACGACTTCCTGCGCCCGCTCGACCCGCTCGTGCTGCTGGTGACGATTGCCGCCATCGTCACGGCGGTCGCGCAGTTTATCTTTCTCTTCAATTTCATCTACAGCATCTTCAAGGGCGAGCGCGCGAGCGGCAACCCCTGGGAAGCGACGACGCTCGAATGGGTGACGCCCACGACGCCCCCGCCGCACGACAACTTCGCAGGCCATATCCCGACCGTCTATCGTGGCGCGTATGAATTCGCCGTGCCCGGTGCGCCCGAAGACTACGTGTTGCAGACGACGCCCGATGCGGAGGATGAGAACATCACCCCGGCTGAGCAAACATTAGCGCAAGGAACACAGGGAAGTTCAGGTAATGGTCACAACGGTCACCACTAAAAATTCGGGCAGCGTCTCGACCACAACGAAGCCGCTCAACGTGGGCGGGACGGGACGACGCCCCGGAGGCAACGGCTCGCGCGGCGGGCCGCAGCCGCCAAACGGCAACGACGGCGAACGTTACGGGCGCGCGCCCCGTGATGCCACGCCGCAGCAGTATCGCATCGGTATGTGGCTGGCTCTGTCCGCGATCCTGATGATGTTCGCGGCCTTGACGAGCGCGTACGTGTTTCGCTCCACGCGGACGCAGCAGGAGTGGCAGGTGTTCGCCGTGCCGCAGATGCTCTGGGTGAGCACGCTTATGATTCTTGCCAGCAGTGCGACCTTTGAAGCCGCGAGGCGCGCGGAGCAGCGCGGGCGGCATGGATTATATCGAAACTGGCTGCTCGTTTCGCTGTTGCTCGGCTTCGGTTTCCTCGCCTCGCAATTGCTGGCCTGGCGCGAACTCGTCGGGCAGGGAATTTATCTCGCCAGCAACCCGCACAGTTCGTTCTTCTATTTGCTGACCGGGCTGCACGCGCTCCACCTGCTCGGCGGCATACTCGGTTTGAGCTATCTCGCCATTAGCGCGAGACGGAAAACCGCCCCGCCCGGCGATACGCTTGACGTGCCGGACGCGGGCAATAGAGACAGGAAGCGGCGCGCGAGCGTCGATGCTATCGGCCTCTACTGGCATTTCATGGACGGCTTGTGGGTCTATTTGTTCGCACTCCTTTTCCTCTGGAGGTAAGAGTTGAGCACACATGCGCAGACAGAGCATTTGATCGCGGATGATTGGAGCGGCGGGACATTCCCGTATCACGTCGGCCACAAGAAACTCGGCATGTGGCTCTTCATCGTCTCGGACGCGTTAACCTTCTCCGCGCTCCTCATCGGCTACAGCTACATGCGCGTCTCCAGCGACCAGTGGCCGACTCCTTTCGCCTTCTACCCGAGCATCATCTTTTCAACCGTGATGACGCTCTGCCTGTTGGCTTCGAGTTTTACGATGGTGATGGCCGTGGCCGCCTCCGCCCGGCGCGACCGCCGGAAGGCGCGTCGCTGGATCGGCGCGACGATACTCGGCGGCCTCACGTTCCTCGTGCTGCACATCTATGAGTGGCTGCACCTGATCAACGACTACGGCCTCAAACCCTTCACGCTCCCCGCCGCATGGATCGAACGCTGGCCGCAAGCCTCGCCGCTCTTCGGCGCAACCTTCTTCGCCATCACCGGACTGCACATGTTCCACGTCCTGACCGGCGTGATCTATCTCGGCGTCATCGCTCTGCGCATCCGTCGCAAGACACACGAAGACGTTGAGATCAGCGGCCTCTACTGGCACTTCGTCGATCTCGTCTGGATGTTCGTCTTCCCGTTGATCTATTTGCTGTCGGTGGATTTCCATCCGGTGCACTAGGAGTGCGGGCACGCAAACTTTGCAAAAGTGAGGTGGATTAAAGACACGATGAGCACACGTTTCGGAGCACTCGGCAATTTGATGAAGAAGCAGGACTTGATCCTGAACGGGGTCTGCCTGCTCTTCGCGACGGGCTTCCTCGCCATGGCTCTCTCGAACGTGCGTTGGGCGGGAAACTTCTTTTCCATCGACAGCCTCTTCTTCACGCTCGTGAGTCTCACCCTCGCCGGAATCTTTCTCGCCATTCCCCTGTACTGGGCTTATGAGACGGGCATGCTGCGCGACTTCTTCGCCGCCGAAGACGAGACGACGCTCGCGGCGGTAGATGCCGCCCCCGTGCACTTTGAGGGCACGACGAAACTCTTCCTTTCGATCCTCGTCTACCTGCTGGTGCTAACGGCCATCGAAGTCGCGCTGGCCTACGTTCAGGTGCCGCTCGCTTTGATGTTGACGCTCCTCGTCGGCCTGTCGCTCGTCAAAGCCGCGCTCATTCTCGCTTACTTCATGCACCTGCGTTACGAACGCCTGAGTCTCGTCTACACGTTGATCCCGATGCTCGTGATCTGCATCTGCCTCCTCTTCATTTTCTTCCCTGACAGTATCAGGTTACTCAACCTGCGTATTTACAAATAATTTTTTGCGGCCATGAAGATCGAACCCGCAGCCAGAACTTTACTCTTACTCGCGCTCGTCTACGCGGCGTGGGCAGGGTTCTTTGCCACTGACGCGCTCGCGCAGTGTGCGATGTGCAAAGCCTCTGCGGCCAATCTCGACAGCATCTCGGCGCGGCAACTCAATATCTCGACGCTCATCCTGCTCTGCCCGCCGGTCGCGATCTTTTGCGCGATCTTCGTCGTCGCCTACAAACACCGCAATCCGCCCGACGACGAATCCTGAGTCCAAAGCGAAACGAAGATGGCAAACGACAACGAAGCCCTAGCCCTCAATAACGACCATCAGAGCATACGCGGGCGCGCCTGCCCGCAGTGCGGCGGCAAGATTATCCCTTCAGACCGCGCGGTTTACGAAAGCAAAAACGATCCGGCCAGCGTCTTCCCGCTCTGGCAGTGCGAGCGTTGCGGTTACGAGCAGATGAGCGAGAGGCAGTCCGCGCCGAAGAAGGCCGCGCCCCACGCAGCGGCGAAAAAAAGAGCCGAGTAATGAAGGCGACGCACAGCGTTGCTCTTCTAAGCGAACCGTCGCCGTTTCGTGCTCGCCTCTACTTCGTTCATTTCAAGCGATACGGGCAATGTGCAGCGCGATGCTATAATCGGGGCATCTTTAGCTTCTCCGAAATTTCATGGATTATTCAAAGCTGCCGCACATCAACGCCCTGCTCAATGCGACGAGCGGGCTGCTCCTCCTCGCCGGTTTTTATTTCATCAGCCGCCGCCGGATCACGGCGCACTTGCGCTGCATGACAGCCGCGCTCGCCGTCTCCTGTATCTTTCTCGCGTCCTATCTGGTCTATCACTACAATCACGGCTCGACGCGTTTTACGGGGCAGGGCTACGTCAGGCCGGTCTATTTCTTCATCCTGCTGACGCACACGATCCTCGCGGCCATCATCGTTCCGCTCATCGCCGTAACGCTCAGGCGCGCGTGGCGCGGCGACTTCGGGCGGCACCGCAAGATCGCGCGTTGGACTTTTCCGCTCTGGCTCTACGTCTCCGTGACGGGCGTTATCGTCTATCTGATGCTTTATCAACTCTACCCCTCGCGCTAGCGTGTGCAGCCGTAGCGGCAGCGACGCGCATTCGGAAGAAGATGGACGGGGATAATTCAAACAATCATCACACGCGCAAGCATCCTGCACCGGACACGGCGGACGCGCCTGCTGCGACGACTGCGCGCCGTCGCTCGCCGTGGCCGCTCGCCGTCGTCGCCGCGCTCTTTATTATCCTGCCGTTCCTCTCCTGGTATGGCACGACCTTCTGGCGTCCGCTGAACGACGAGGAGATCGAAAAATATCTCGCCGATACGGAGAAGCCGCGCCACGTGCAGCATGCGCTCGAACAGATAGACAAACGCATCATTGCGGGAGATGGGGAGGCGAGGAAATGGTATCCGCGTGTGGTCGGGGTGGCGGGAAATCCGTTGCCTGACTTGCGCATGACCGCCGCGTGGGTGATGGGCGACGATAACAAGTCGGAAGAGTTTCACGTCGCGCTGAAGTCTCTGCTTGCCGATAGCGAGCCTGCGGTGCGCAGGATGGCGGCGTTGTCACTCTCACGCTTCAACGATGGGAGCGGGCGCGCGGAGTTGATCTCGATGTTGCGACCCTTTAGCGTCAAACTACCGCAGGCGGGAACGCTGCTCACAGTGCTGCCGGTGAATTCACCCGTCACCAGAGAAGCGATGCTGGCGCGCGTGAGAGATGAAAAGGGAGCCGTGCAGGAAGTTCGCGCTCCCGTCGCGGGCAAGATCGAGCGCGTATCTGTGACGGACGGAACGAGCGTGGCGGCGGGAACTGAACTGCTCGTGCTCGCGCCCGACGGCAAAAACGTGTGGGAGGCTTTGAGAGCTTTGTACCTGGTGGGCGCGGGCGAAGATTTGCCGGAGGTTGAGCGTTACGCGCGTGGAGAGGTGGCGGGAATGTCGAACGACATCAAAAAACAGGCGGCTCAGACAGCGGAAGCCATCAAGAGCCGCGCTGCTCCAAAGTAAGATTTTTATCGTCCGGCGGGCGCGTCCGGAAGAGTGATGCCGTGTGCGGCTTCCCAGTCTTCGGTCGGAACCATCTCAATCGCATCCCACGGGCAGCCGTCGAGAAACGCGCCCTCCGGTCCTTTGCTGATACACTTTTGACAACCGATGCAGAGTCCCGGATCAACTTCAATACGACCGAACGGCGGGTGGTCTTCGTCCGGCACCCAGAACATGCACGCTTCAATCGGGCAATACTCGATACACGCGGGCGAACCCGCACAGCCCGTGCAGCAATCGGTGGTGATGGCGAGGATGCGCGGTTTCTTTTTGCGCGTGGCTTTGCCGTCGCCCACGGACATCGGCCAGTATTTATCCAAAATCTGAATCATTCGCGTGCGCTCCCCGTGCGGCTCTCTGAGGTTGGACGTGCGAGAGACACTTTAACACGAGCACAGGAGCGGCTCAATCCTCTTTTTCGCGCGCGCCGCACGGATAACTTGAATGTCGCTTCGTAAAGAGATAAAACTAATCCACACTTAAACCTTAAGGAGACTTGACAAGCGATGAACACAGTCGCCGGAATCTTCCAGTCGCGCTCTGACGCCGAGCGTGCCATCGAAAACCTGCGCACGACAGTCGGCCTCCCGGATGAGAACCTCAACCTGCTGACGCCCGCCGCAGCGGAAGCGCAGACCGAGACAGACGTACAGACGAGCGACACGGAGCAGCCGGGCATGGGCAATGCCCTCGGCGGACTCGTCGGCGGTGCGATGGGCGCGGCGGGCGGGATGACGCTCGGAGCCGCGGCGGCCAGTCTGCTTGTGCCGGGAGTTGGACCCATCATGGCCGCCGGAATCGTCGGCGCGGCTCTGTTCGGCGCGGGCGGCGCGGCGGCGGGAATGGCTGCGGGCGGCGCGCTCGAAGGAAACATCGCACAAGGTCTACCTCACGATGAACTCTTCGTCTATGAAGACGCGCTCAGGCAGGGGCGCACCGTCCTCATCGTCCAGTTGGAAGACAACGGACAGGTCTATTCCGTGCAAGGTGCGCTAAGTGAGGCGGGGGCGGAAAGCATAGACGCCGC
>DASWNS010000659.1:0-7007 GCA_036399115.1 Pyrinomonadaceae bacterium
CGAGTAGAACACTCTTGAGGGGCACGGAGAGCGTGCGCGCCAAACGTCGCATACTCTCAGACGCCTCTGCCGAGATGGGCACGGGTTGAATGTTCATCCGCTGGCCGTCGTTGGCGGCGGGCGGCGTGGTGCGGCGCGGGAGGCGCAGAGGCTCGCAGCCGTCTAACTTCCGCGCCCAGAATTGCCGGTGTTCCTCGGAGTCGAGGGCGGCGCGCTCCAGGTAGATAAAATCGCGGAACGAAGTCGGGAGCGGGTCTGCTTCGGGGAAAGCTCCCGTCTTCAGATAGGCGAAATAGTTCGTGAAGACTTCGGCAAAAGTCGAGGTCAGACTCCAGCCGTCAATCACGGCGTGGCATTCGGCCAGCGTCAGTTGAAAGGTTTCGCTGGTGCGGCGATGTATGTGGATTCGAACCAGCGGCGGGCGCGACAGATCAAAGAGCGTCTTCCACTCGCTCTCGATAAATCCACCCAAGAACTCTTCCTGTTCTTTAGCGGACAGGTGGCGCAGGTCGTCCACGGGCACAGGCATCTGCGCCATCCGGTGTACAAGTTGGAGCGGTTCGCTATAACTGGACAGATCGAATGAGGTGCGGAGCGCGGGATGGCGTGCGACGACACGGTTGACGGCTTCTTCAAAGACTGCGGCGTCGAAGTGTGCGCGAACCTCATAGCTACAGGCGTTATGATAAGCAGGACGGTCGGAGAGCAGTTCCATGTGATAGAGCATTCCGGCCTGAAGCATGCTCAACGGATAGGCGTCTTCGATGCCCTCCGGAACTTTCAGTCGATCCGCTTCCGAGATCAGGCTGAAAGGGCTGACGGCATCCAGAGCACTCGAAATCGTTTCGCCGTTTTCGAGTTCACCGGCCAGTTCGGCGACGGTCTGGTGACGGAAGAGGCTCTGGAGAGTGAATTCCATCCCCCGCTCTTTAGCGAGGGCGAGCACACGCACGCTGCGGATCGAGTCGCCTCCGAGCGCAAAGTAATTGTCGTGAATGCCGACCCGTTCAAGGCCGAGCACCTCAGCCCAGATGTTCGTCAACACCTCCTCGGCGGCGGTGCGCGGCGCGATGTAAGGCTGCTCAAGTTTCAGACGCGAAACGTCCGGGTGCGGTAAGGCGCGGCGGTCTATCTTGCCGTTGGCGGTCAGAGGCAGCGCATCCAGAATCACGACCTTCGTGGGGATCATGTATTCCGGCAGCTTCTCGATGAGGAATGCGCGCAGTTCGCTGATCATCAATCCGCGCTCCTGCTTCAACACCAGATAGGCCACCAAACGTCTATCACCGGGCACATCCTCGCGCGCCACGACCACGCACTCGCGCACGCCTTCATGCGTCGCCAGCGCGGCCTCCACATCTCCCAACTCAATGCGGTAGCCTCTGATTTTCACCTGATTATCAACCCGCCCGATGTATTCGAGCGCGCCGTCCGGCAGGTATCGCACGAGGTCGCCCGTGCGATACATTCTCGCACCGGGTTGAGCGTTGAAGGGGTTCGGCAGAAATCGCTCGGCGGTCAACTCCGGGCGGTTCACGTAACCGCGCGCAACGCCGTCGCCGCCGATATACAGTTCACCGGCCACGCCCGTCGGAGCGGGCGACAAGTTCTCGTCCAGCACGTACAACTGCGTGTTGGCGATTGGTCTTCCGATGGGCACCGGACCACTCCCGACCGCTTCCGCCGTGGACGTATGCACGCAGCATCCCACGACCGTCTCCGTCGGGCCGTACTCGTTAACAATTCTGGTTGCCGGAGCGTGCTCTCGCCAGAAAGAGAGATGTTCGCCGAACAGTGCTTCGCCGCCGACGACCAGACAGTGAGCCTGTGAAGGGGCGTTCGCGGCGGGCAGGAGTTGGGCGAGCGCCGTGAGATGTGCAGGCGTCAGCTTGACCAGACTGAAACCCCGACCCGCGCCGATGGCGTCGCTCAGCGTATCGACGCCCGCGTCCTCCGGCAGCAACGTCACGCATCGTCCGGCCAACAAAGGCGTGTAGAGTCCGGTGACGGTAAGATCGAATCCGACCGGCGAGTGGACGAGCGCGCCATCTCCCTCGGCCACGCGGTAAGCCTCCAGACTCCAACTCAGATAATTGACCAACCCCTGTTGATGAATCAACACGCCCTTCGGCGTGCCCGTCGAGCCGGAGGTATAAATGACGTACGCCGCGTTGCCGGGCGTCGCGCCGGAGTCCGGATTAGCGGCACTCTCCTGCGCGATCTGCGGCCATTCGGTATCAATGCAGAGCGTGCGTGTGCCGGAGGCAACGGGCAGGTCGCTCAGACTTTGCTGTGTCAGCAGGAGATGTAAACGCGCATCTTCGATCATGAAGGCGAGTCGCTCGCGCGGGATATGCGCATCCAGTGGAACGTACGCGCCGCCCGCCTTGAGGATGCCGAGCAGACCGACGACCATCTCTATCGAACGTTCAAGGCAGATGCCGACACGCACCTCCGGCCTGACGCCGTGCCGCTGTAAATGATGCGCTAACTGATTCGCGCGCTCGTTCAGTTCCGTATAACTAAGCTGCACGCCCTTGCAGGCGACTGCCGCCGCACCGGGCGTGCGCGCCGCCTGTGCCTCTAACAGTTGATGGAAGCAGAACTCTTTCGGGTAGGCGCGCTCTGTTTCGTTGAGCCGTCGGAGGAGGTGTTCGCGTTCCTCGTCGCCGAGCAGGAGCAGTTTACCGGCGGCGGCGTGCGGGGCGTCGAGGCCGCTCTCAAGCAGCCTGTGAAACTGTTGTGCCAGTTGCCGCGCGGCCTCGGATGAGAAGGCGGACGCGTCGTAGACGAACGCCGTCACGAGCGCGCCATCTTTTTGGACGCAGGAGAGCTTGAGTTTCGCAGGCTCAAGCTCTACATGCTGACGACAGGTGGTGAACGCGACTCCGGCGGCCTGTCGCTTCCCGCCCCAGCGCACAAACTCAAAACTAACGGGCGGGTTCGAGCGGTCTGCGCTCAACTCTTCGCCCGCTTCCGAGATGGAATACTCCTGCCAATCGCGCGCCTCCTGCACCGACTGTGCGACCTGCCGGATCACCTGCGCGAAAGTTAGCCCCGCTTCAAAACGGCAACTCACGGGCAGAAACCGCGCGAACAGACCGAACGCCCCCTGCAACTCCTCATACTTCCGTCCGTCGAAGAGAACGTTGACGGACACCTCCGCCCACGCGCTCAAACGCCACAGCAGCAGCTGCCAACATGCCAGCAGACATATCTCGCTCGAAGTGTCGTGCGCGCTCGCCAGCGACTCCAGTTTGGAGATCGTTGCGGGCGGGATCGTCATCTCGACGGAAGCCGTCCCGTCGGACGGCTGCGACTGGGTTTTGACTTCGCAGGGGAGAGTCAAAGCGTCTGCGCCGGAGGCGCGTTGCCGCTGCCAGAAGTCGCGGCCTTCGTCTGCGTCGTCGCTCTCAAGCAACTCGTTCTGCCACTCGGAGAATTGAACGTACTGCACCGCCTCGCCCGCTTCTTCCGCGCCGGACGCGCCGGAAGGATAAAGACGGCTGATCTCTTCGGACAGGTTGTTCAGGGTGTGCGCGTCCGCGCAGAGTGCGGGTAGCCCGGCGAGCAGGAGGTGGCTGCCGCCGTCCAAAGTCACCAGAGTAAAACGCGTGCGGGTCTGCTGCCCGGCACTGAAAGAGCGGCTTCGTTCTTCGCGCAGGAGTTCGTCGAGGACAGACGCTTCCCGCCCGTCGAAGTCTTCACGCGCGACGACGCGCCATTCCGGTTCGCCATCTTCCGCGATCACCTGAAGCGGCATTTTGATGCCCGTCTGGGCGTAGAAACCCGTCCGCAGGATGTCGTGCCGCGCCACGATCTCTCGCAAGGCTCGCTTGAGTGCTTCGATGTCGAGACTTCCCTCAATAAAAATCGCGCGCTGGGCGAGGCGGCTCACCGGGTACTGCTCTCTCAGCAGCCAGAGCCGCGCTTGCTGGGGGGAAAGACGAAAGCCTTCAACCTGCTGTTGCATTGATCACTCCTTAACCGTTTAACACCTGCCGGGGTTAAATTTTTAAATCAGGTAAGCCAGGACGAGCACTTCCGGTGCGGGGAAACAAATTATCGTGCCAGTAAAATATGAAGCCGGATCGCGCGGCGACGACTCGCGGAAGTTGCCGCCGCATGAACCGAAATCTTTTAAGCTTGCATCATTAAGCACCAATTGACTGACGCCGTAGCGAGGCCGGGAGGCAAAGGCAACGCCGGTCGCCCGTGCGCTCAAACCGGCAGCAGGTTCGCGGCTTCGGGCGAAGGGATGTCCGCATAGCTGGTCATCTCGCCCATCGCCACGTACAACCTGCGCTCTCCGACGTAAGGATTGCGCCCGTGCGCCGTGAGCATGTTGTCGAGCATAACAACGTCGCGCGCCTCCCACTTGAAGCTCACCTCCAACTGCCGGTAGACCTCCAGAATCTCTTCCATCACCGAATCCTCAATCGCGCTGCCGTCGCCGTAGTAACAACCGCGCGGCAAGTCGTCCTCGCCAAAGACCGCTCTCAGCGAATCGCGCGTCTCGGCGTCCAGACAGGAGGGATGCCAGTGCTGCGCCTGATTGAACCAGACCATCTCTCCCGTGCGTGGGTGTCTGGACACCGCCGGACGAACACAGCGCGTCACCAGATTGTTTCCTTCCTTCCATTCAAATTCCATGAAGTTCTTCCGGCAGTACTCCTCGGCCTGCGCCCTCGTCGAGGCGCGCATGATCGCCTGCCAACTCTGCCCCAACCCTTCCTTGTAGTTGCGCACATACATCACCTGCTTTTGGCTGAACCGCTCCCTGATCTTCGGATCGAGCATTTCAAATACTCGCCGACTGTCAACCAGCGGCGTCTCGCCCCCCTCCGCCGCGGGACTCGCGCAGCAAAACCAGATCTTCATCGGCCAGGAGTTGTTGAAGGAGTTTTCGTTGTGCCACAGGAGCAGTTTGTTCGCCGGATAGGCCACGGGCGTGTAGACCTTCCCGCTCACGCTATCGCGCTGGTGCTCGCCGTTCTCGTCGAACAGACGGGGGCAGATGGCGTGCGCGAATTTTTCGAAGGCGGAGGCCGAATCGACGGCGAAACCGCGAAACAGGAGCGCGCCGTGCCGCTGCAATTTTTCTTCAATGAAACTGAGATTCGCCTTCGTCCACTCTTCGAGATCGAGTTTGTTCGTCGCGGGCTGAATCACCAGCGGCAGACGCTCGCCGGGTTGCAGTTCCGTGGTCTGCACGAGGAGCGTTTGTTCCGGCAGGCTGACGGCCTTCGGCTTGATCGTTTTGAACCTGTTTCGCTGCGTCGCTTCGCGTTCTTTCTGCTCGCGCAGGCGTCGCTGCCTGTCATCTTCCGAGAGCAGTTCGCGGAGTTGCGCGAGAGTGATGTCGGGTCGGGCGTTGATGCTGTTCAAGACGACTTCAAATTGGCGCGCGATGCGTGCCACCGTCGCGGCGTTGAACAGGTCGGAGCTATATTCGATCCAGCCGCGCAGCCCGTCGGGCTTTTCCCACAGGAGCGGCGTGAGGTCGAATTTGGCCGCGACATAATCCGTCTGCACGGGCACCAGTTTCAGCCCGCGCAGTTCCAATTCCTCTGCGGGCGTATTTTGCAGCACGAACTTGACCTGAAAGAGCGGCGCGTGAGAGAGGCTCCGCTCAGGACGAAGTTTTTCGATGATCTTATCGAAAGGCAGGTCGTGATTCGCATAAGCTCCGAGGGTCGCTTCCCGCACGCGCGCCAGCAACTCCGTAAAGCTCGGGTTGCCGGAGAGGTCTGTCCGCAACGCCAGTTGATTGATGAAGAACCCGATCAGAGATTCCGTCTCGACGTGGCCGCGATTGGCATCGTCCGTGCCCACCACGATGTCTTCCTCGCCCGTGTAGTAGTGCAGCAACATCTGGAAGGCCGCGAGCAGAGTCATAAACAGGGTAGCGCCTTGCCGGCTGCCGAGTGTCTTGAGTTGCTCGGTCAGACTCTTTGAGAACTGCACGGGATGTTTTGCGCCCCGATAGCTCCACACGTCAGGCCGTGGCCGGTCTGTCGGCAGAGACAAGACGGGGAGTTCGCCGCCAAGCCGCTCCTTCCAGTAAGAGAACTGCTCCTCCAGCACCTCCCCGCTGAACCATTCGCGTTGCCAGTGGGCGAAATCCGCATATTGAATCGGCAGTTCCGGCAGAGGCGACGGCTGCCCCTGACTGAAAGCATCATACAAAACCGTTAACTCCCGCAGCAGGACTCCCATCGACCACGCATCGGTGACGATGTGATGCATCATGAAGACGGCGACATGTGTGTGCTCGTCGAGTTTCAGCAGGCGTGCGCGCACGAGTGGTCCACGAGTTAGCTCGAAAGGCCGGTTTAACTCTTCCAGAGTCAGACGCTCAACTTCCTTCTCCCGTTCGGCTTCGGGCAACCCGCTCAAATCAACCAGCGGCAATGTCAGCGTTGACGGAGGCGCGATCTCCTGCGCCGGTTCTCCCTTTATGTTCTGAAAGGTCGTGCGCAGCGATTCGTGGCGTCGCAGGATTTCGTTCAAAGACTGTTCAAGCGCGGAGACGTTCAAATCCCCGAGCAGGCGCGCCGATTGAAGCAGGTTGTAAGTGGTGCTTCCCGGTTGGAACTGTTCGAAAAACCAGAGACGCTGCTGCGCAAACGAGAGCGGCAATACGACGTTGCGCTCGACTCTCTTGATGGACGGCGCGGCCACCCTCTTTCCCGCTCTCAACTGCGCTTCGAGATGGCGTGCCAGTTCGGCCACCGTGGGGCGTTCGAATAGGGCGCGCAAGGCAACGTCCACGCGAAAAGCCTCCCGCACTCTTGAAACAACCTGCGTAGCGAGCAGCGAGTGGCCTCCCAAATTGAAGAAGCTCTCATCAGTGCCGACCCTCTCCAGCCTCAACACTTCGGCGAAGATGTGCGCGAGCAATTCCTCGGCAGGCGTTCGCGGCGCAGAGTAGTTGTCGCCGCTCTGCCCACGCTGGTCTTCGGGGTCAGGCAGCGCACGGCGGTCTACCTTGCCGTTCGGCGTCA
>DASWNS010000660.1:0-2677 GCA_036399115.1 Pyrinomonadaceae bacterium
CACCAGCGGGCGGGTCGCGTTCGAAGTGGAACTGGCCGGGCAGCCATCGCACGATCCCAACCCGATTGCCTTGACGGTGCGCGACACGGGCGGCAACGTCGTGGCACAGACGGGCGGCGGGGGCATCACGCTCAAAGCCCCACGTACTTTCAGCGTCCAGATAAACTCGCCGCAACTTTGGAGTCCGCAAAGACCGACGCTCTACACGGTTGAAGTAAGTCTGAACGACGGCGCAGAGAGAGATGTCGTGCGCGAACGCTTCGGCTTCCGCTCCTTCGCGGCGCGCGACGGCAAGTTTTATTTGAACGGCGAACCGTACTACATGATCGCCGCGCTCGATCAGGACTTCTACCCGGAGACGATCTATTCCTCGCCGCCCGAAGAGTACGTGCGCGACATGATGTTGAAGGCCAAGCAACTCGGCCTGAACCTGCTGCGCTGCCACATCAAAGTCCCCGACCCCGTCTACCTGAAAGTGGCCGATGAAGTCGGGATGCTCGTCTGGTACGAAGTGCCTTCGTGGAACGACTTCAACCACTTTTCGCCGCAGGCCGCCGCACGCGGGGAGAAGGTTTTTCAGGAGATGACCGAGCGCGACTGGAACCATCCTTCAATCGTCATCCAGAGCATCATCAACGAAGGCTGGGGCACGGACTTGAGCAGAGAGGCCGCACATCGCAAGTGGCTGCGCGCCGCCTTCGAACGCGCGAAACGACAGACCGCGCCGCTCGCGCGTCTCATCGTGGACAACAGCCCGTGTTGTAATAATTTTCATCTCAAGACCGACATCGAAGACAACCATCGTTACAACTCGATCCCGGATGAACACACGGCCTTCGACCGCTGGGTGGCCGATTTCGCCGCGCGCCCGAAATGGAATTTCAGCCCGCACGGCGATGCGGAGCCGACGGGGCGGGAGCCGCTCGTCCTCTCCGAGTTCGGCAACTGGGGCTTGCCGAAGTTGCCCGCGGAGTTGCCGTGGTGGTTCGAGCGCGGCTTTGGCGACCGCGCCGTCACGCGTCCCGGCGGAGTGCTGGAACGCTTCCGAGAGTTCGGGTTTGCGCGTCTCTTCGCGGGCTACGATGCGCTCGCCGAAGCGACGCAGTGGCATCAATTCGTCTCGCTCAAACATGAGATCGAAGAGATACGCCGCCACGCCTCCATACAGGGCTACGTCATCACGGAGTTTACGGACATCAACTGGGAAGCGAACGGGCTGTTGGACATGTGGCGCAACCCGAAAGTCTATGCGGCAGACCTCGCGCGCCTTCAGCAGCCCGATCTCCTCGTCACGCGCACGACGAAGAAGAATTACACCGGCGGCGAGTACATCTCTTTCGAGACGTACCTATCTCATTACAGCGCGCGCGATCTCCTTGGCGCAAAGTTTTCGTGGCGCACGGAGGGGGGACATGAGCACAGCACGCTCGTCCTCGATAAACCAATCGAGCGGGCGAGCGTCTCTTTGCTCTCGCGTCATGGCTTCGACGCGCCCGAAGTCGGGCTTCCGCGTCGCCAGCGCATCCTCTTCGAGTTGCGCGATAAGAACGATCAATTGATCACGGAGAACAGCGCGGAAGTCTTCATCTACCCGAAGCCGGAGGGCGACGAAGCCGTTCCCCGCCTGCTTAATTTCTACGACCCGAAGAACAGCCAGCCGTCTCTGAAAAGCGCGCTTCCGGCAGCCGGACGTTACGGTGTCAACGTCGATGGCAGGCAGCGTCCGGGTACACTGCTCGTCGCTACCGTGTTCGACGATTTTGTCAGAGAGCACCTGCGCGGCGGCGGGCGCGCAGTCATTCTCGCCGACGCGAAAGACGCCCTGCCACCCGGCTCGAATCTCAAGATCACGCCGCGCGCAGGCTCAGACCTCGACGGCAACTGGGTGACCAACTTCAACTGGGCGCGCACCGACGCACAGCCTTTCCGCGAAGTCGCGTTCACGAAGATTCTCGGCTTCGAAGCGGCGCGCGTCGTGCCGCGCCACGTCATCGAAGGCGTGGGCGGCGCGGATTACGCGGACGTACACGCGGGGATTTTTTACGGCTGGTTGAATAACAACCGCGCGCTCGCCCTGCAAGCGCGCGTGGGCACGGGCGGCGGTCGCGTCTTTCTCACGACCTTTCGCTTCGAAGAGTATGGCCGCGACCCTTACAGCACGCGCCTGCTCGACGCCATCATCGGCTACACGGGCAGTCAGGCTTTCGCGCCGAAGCTGGAAATGAAATAGTTTGCGGAGTCGGTTAAAATCGCCGCGCTTCAATTTGCGCGACAACAACTCAGTCTAAACAACGGGGGCCGCATGCAACGCAGGCAGATCACGCTCGAAGACGGACGCTATCTCGTCTTCTACACGTTCGACGAAATGAAGACGACGGAAGCACCGGCGGCGGCAACTTCCGCAACGACGGGCGACGCACCGGACGCTTCGAGGCCGGACGCCGAACCCTCGCCCGTGCCGCAAGCGACGGAGGAACCACGTGTCTGAACTTCGCTGGAATCCACTAATGGGCGAATGGGTGGCGACGGCCACACACAGGCAGACGCGCACCTTTCTGCCGCCCGCCGATTTCTGCCCGCTCTGCCCGACGAAGCCCGGCGGCTTTCCCACAGAGATTCCCGAACCGACTTACGATATCGTCGCCTTCGAGAATCGCTTTCCGAGTTTGCAGAAGGA
>DASWNS010000661.1:0-3272 GCA_036399115.1 Pyrinomonadaceae bacterium
TCAGCCCACTCGGTCGTGGGCTTCGGGCGGGGCAGGCCGAACGAGACGAAGAAGTTCAAAGTGTGCGCGGTAAAGAGCGTCCCGTTGTGATGCCAGTCGTCGCCGATGAACCAGTCGGCGATGGGAGCTTGCGGCGAGGCGGCACGCAGCGCGGGGTGCGCGCCGAGCAGCCCCATCGAAGTGTAGAAGCCGGGATAAGAGATGCCCCACATGCCGACGCGCCCGTTGTGATTCGGGATGTTTTTAATGAGCCAATCGATGGTGTCGTAAGTGTCCGTGCTCTCGTCAATGTCGGTGGGGCTGCTCTTTTGCGGCTTGTAGGGGCGCACGTCCATGTACTCGCCTTCGGACAGAAACTTTCCGCGCACGTCCTGATAGACGAAGATGTAGCCCTCGCGCATGAAATGTTCGGAAGGACCCAGCAGCCCCTTGTATTTATCTTCGCCGTAAGGCGCGACGGTGTAGGGCGTGCGGCTGAACATGATCGGGTACTTGCGCGAGGCGTCCTTCGGGAGATAGACCGAGGTGAACAACTTGACGCCGTCGCGCACGGGAATGCGATACTCGCGCTTCTCGTAGTTGGCCTTCACGTCAAACTTCTCCTTCTCCTTCTCCTGCGCGGGCGCAGCAGGACAGGCGAAGACGGAGAGGACGCAGGCGAAAAAGATGAGGCGTGTCGGGATGGATTTGAACGGGTGCATAGAGAGTCTCCTCGCTAGGTGTCAGGCTGGCGGCGGGAGTCGCCAGGGATCAACTTCCGTTTCGTCAATGCAAATTCGATGACGAGAGTTTTCGACAGCCGCCGCGACGCGAGAAGCAGCCGCCGGAGCAGTGAACAAGTGGTGCCGCGCATTGTAGACGCATTAGGCGGCGCGCGCTAGAGGGCTTTGAAAATTAGCGTTATGATGAGGCGTTTCGACGGCAGCAATTTTACGGCAACTCTATGAGTCCAAGCTGGCAGGCACGTTGTCTGAGCGCGAGCATCCGTTGGCTCGTTCGTCGCAGGCGTTGGGGCAGGGATGAGCATGCGGTGGCGCAGCGTGCACGGCGTCTCTTCGGCGCACCGATGCCGTACAGGTGGCTGCGCACGCTCGGTCTGAAAGTGCGGCAGGTCAACGGGGGCGGCGGCAATGGCGGCGGGGTGCGCGGCGAGTGGATCGAGCCAGACGCGGAGGGCGGCGACGGCGGAGTGATCTTCTACATTCACGGCGGCGGCTACGTCTCCTGCTCCGCCGCGACGCACCGCCCCATCACCAGTTCGCTCGCGCGTCTGACCGGCAGGCGCGTCTTCAGCCTCAACTATCGTCTCGCGCCGGAACACCGTTATCCGGCTGCGCTCGACGATGCCTTCGCCGCTTACGAATGGTTGCTCACGCACGAGAAGATCGCGCCGGGCGCGATCTCTTTTGCGGGCGATTCAGCCGGGGGCGGCCTCGTGCTCGCGTGCCTGCTGCGTGCGCGCGACGCGGGGCTGCCGCTTCCCGCCTGCGCCGTCTGTTTCTCTCCGTGGACTGATCTGGCGGGGGCGGGCGAGTCGCAACATTTCAACGACGGCCTCTGCGCGATGTTCTACACGGAGAACAACGCAGAGTTTGCCGCCGCCTATCTGGGAGACGCCTCGCCGCGCGACCCTTATGCCTCGCCCGCTTACGCAGAGTTTGCCGGACTCCCCCCGCTCCTCCTGCAAGTGGGTTCGACCGAGTTGCTTCTGGACGATGCGCGGCGCGTGCACCGCAAAATTCAGGCGGCGAAGGGCACGAGCCGTCTGGAAATTTACGAAGACGTAGCTCACTGCTGGCAGATGCTCGACGGCTTCGTCCCCGAAGCGCGCGCCGCGCTGCGACAGGCGGCCTCGTTCATCCTTGCCCCGCTCTCTTCTGCAAACGGCGACGCCCCAAAGTCGTAACGGCGACGCGCGCCCGCGCGCCTCCGCACTTGCATCAACATCATACAAACACGTCTGACATTGTCTCACCTCATAAATTCCGTAGCGTCTCGGAGAGCCTGCGCGCGGCGCGGCTTTGAACGTCCTATGTATTTGCATTTCAGCAACTAGGCGGCTTTCCCTCCCGGCGCGCACGGGAAAGTTGCGGCTGGCATCATGTTTGCTTTTATTCGAGGGCAAATGAGACACAAAATGAGAAGTTCGAAGTTTTCAGCGTCGGTGGCGGCCTTGGTCTTCTGCGTGCTGTGCGCGCCGCTTCCGCTCGTCGCCCAACAGACTGCCGGACAGCAACCCGATCCGCTCGAAGCCCTTTCGGTCAAGGAGAGGGAGATCGTGGTCGCTTTTCAGGAGCGCGTGAAGGACTACGCCAAGCTGCGCGAGTCGATAGAAGCCAAGATGCCGAAACTCGCCAAGGAGAGCACGCCCGAAGAGATCGACGCGCACAAGAAGAGTTTCGAAGAGCGCGTCAGGGCTGCGAGGACGGACGCCAAGCCCGGCCAGATGTTCACGCCCGACATTGCGAATTTTATCCGCGCGACGATCCGAAGCGAGTTCAAGGGGACGGAGCGCAAGGAACTGCGCGCGTCGGTCTTGGAGGCGGACACGAAGGGCGTGCCCCTGCGGGTTAATTACACTTACCCGGAAACGAAAGAGTTGGTTGAGATGCCGCCCACGCTTTTGCTGAAACTCCCGAATCTGCCGAAGCAGTTGCGCTATCGTTTTGTTGGCCGGAACATGCTGCTGGTTGACCGGGAAAACGGTCTGATCGTCGATTACATGCTCAACGCGCTGCCTTAAACTTTTCGCGCGGGAGAAGGGAAACGCTATGAAACGTAATCTTGCTTCGCTATTAACACTCGCCGCACTCTTCTTTGGCGGCAACTTCATCAAACCTGCGCTCGGTCAAAATCCTTCCGGTCAGGCGACCGGCGTGAGGGTCGCGGCCTCTACGGCGGCGGCGGCGACGACGGCCACGCCGCCCGTCAGGCTAACACTGCCGGTCAAAGACGGCTCGGTGCGTTTCATGGTGGTCGGCGACACGGGGACGGGCACACAGCAGCAACAGGAGTTGGCCGACGTGATGCTGCGCTACCGTTCGGTCTTTCCGTTCGAGTTTGCCCTGTTGATGGGCGACAACATGTACGGCGGGGAGAAGGCCGAAGACTTCAAGAAGAAGTTTGAGGACATTTACAAACCGCTGTTGGACGGCAAGGTCAAGTTCTACGCCTCGCTCGGCAATCACGACGAGTCGAACCAGCGTTTCTACGACCTCTTCAACATGAACGGCGAGGAGTATTACCGCTTCACGAAAGGCAACGTCGCTTTC
>DASWNS010000662.1:0-4033 GCA_036399115.1 Pyrinomonadaceae bacterium
GCCTGCAACGCGCCGCGCAGTGCGCCGCCGACGTTATCCGAGAGCTTCTCGTAAAACTCCAGATAGTCGCCGGGGACGCGCACCTTGATGTAGTTGGAGATGCGCGTGCGATGCGTGAGCACGTAGAAGACCGTGAAGAGAAAGACGGCGAGCGAGGCGAGGATGAGCGCGGCGCGGCTGCGCAAATCCTGTATGGCCGCCGCCGAGCGCGTGAGTCCTTCGGTGAAGGCGGCTTCGAGCGTGGCGCGCGTGCCCGCGCGACTGACGGGGATGTAGCGTTCGAGCGCGCCGCTGATGGCGTCGCTGATCTTCGTGCGCTCCTGTTGACTGATGTTCGTCGAGTAGCCGGACAACTCGTACCAGGTGTAGCCTGCGAGCGCGACGAGCGGCACGACGATCAGCGCAATCGTGATGAGCGCGCTCCCCGAACGCGCGCGCAGGCGACGCTCCAGCCACTCCTGCACGGGCAACAGAAACGCGCCCGCCACCAGTCCGAGCAACAGAGCGACGAGCACCTGCCCGATGAGCAGCAGGAACAGTCCCACCGCCAGCACGAGCGCAACCCCGTACACGACGATGCGCTTTGCCTCGCCAATCGTCAAATCCTGCAAACGTCTTGCATCGTCATCCGCCATCGTGCGGGTAATCTAACACAGGGCGGGGAAAGAAGTGATGAGTGATGAGTGATGGGTGATGAGTTAAAACAGAACTTGTCTTTCACTCATCACTCATCACTTTTACTTGATGCGGACGGTGAAAGTGACGCTGCCGGAGGTGCCGGGCGGGAGGCTGCCCGTCAGTTTCCATCCCACGTATGTGACGTTCGGATCGTAAGTGCCGACGGGTGTGTAGCTCGATATGGGAGTCCAGGGCGGGAGCAGAGGATAGGTGCTGAGCGGATCGTTGTAATACTTGTAATCCGCAGGGGCGATGGTCAGGCCGCTCGTGCCGGGGTTGAAAGTCATTGAGCCGACTTTGAAGTCGGTGCTTCTGACGATAGCGGAGCCGGTGTCGGTGATGGGGATGATGTCAACGATGGTCAGGTTTTGCACCGTGACGTTGCCGTCGTTCGTGAAGGTGATGGTGTAGGTCAGGTCGGTGCCGGGCTGCTGCTTCGCGCTCAGGCAGTTGGCGGGCGAGGTGCAGTCCTTCACCAGTTTCACGCTCGGCACGGGCGGGACGATGACGGTCACGTCGGTCGTCTGCGTCCCGGCGACGTTCGGGTTGCCGTCGCTGTAAGAGGTGAAGGCGTCGCCGAGCGTAGCCGCGTGATAGTTGACGACCGCCTGATTGGCGACGACCGTTCCATCCGTCGTGGCGGCGTTGACCTTCACTCTGAATTTAAGCGTCGTAGACTCCGCCGGATTGAGCAACCCGCCGTTCGCTGAATTCGCGCCCGTTCCCAGACGAGCGACGACGCGCGTTCCGTCGAACTCCGCCTGATCATCGCCCGCCCCGTCGGTCTTCACGCCGAGGTTGGCTCCCGCTGTGATCTGCATGCTCCCGGCCACGTAGGTTGTATTCGACGGGATCGTATCGCGCAAGACATTGTTGGCGGCTCCGTCGTTGCCCGTGTTGGAGACGACGATGGTGTATTCGAGCACGTCGCCGGGGTTCACGCTCCCGCCGTTCGGGTCGTCTACGGTCTTCGTGATGTTGCCCTCGACCTGAGGCCGGAAGACATCTACGGCGAACGTGAGCACGCCCGGATAATACAAGTCCTGTGTCGAGTTGAAGGTGAGGCGCACGCTGGTCGCGCCGTTGCCGAGCACGGTGTTCGCGCTGGCGATGCTCACCGTGTCAACGTCGAAGCCGAGTTGGTTGGCGTAGTCGGGATTTTTGGCGGTGATGCGCGTGCCGAGATTGCTGATGCTGCTGTTGAAAAAATTGTTGGCCGGGTTCGGCACGTCGGCGATGGTGGTCGTCACGTTGGTTGACGTGTTGGTCATCTGAAAGCTGTCGCCGAAGATACCCTGATCGCCTTCGTAGGTGACTGTGCCTGCGTAGGCGTTGAAGGCGCCGGTGGTGGGCGTCAACAAACCGCTCGCGGTGGTGGTGACGTTTTGGCCGCTGCTGACGGAGGCGAACCCGTCGAAGACCGTGAGGTTGCGCAAAGGCTGGTTTACGTCTCGATAGACGACGACGAGCGACCACCCGGCGTAAAAACCGGTGGTGTCCTGCCCGCTGTTGGCCGCGATGTCGGCAGCCCAGTAGGTTCCGCTGCGGGCGGACTGAACCTGCGCGGTGACATCGGCGAAGCCTTGATAGGCGTTCGAGGTGGCGGTGGTGCTGTCGAGTTGGGAGGCGATGAGGGTGGAGTAGAAACCGGAGTTGGCGGGCTTGAATTTGATCTGGTCGCGCGCGGGGTCGGTCGAACGCGCGCCCCAGTACAGCCCCGCCCAGAGCACGGTGGAGCCGCCCGGCAGCGTCAGCGTCGCGCTGCTCGAATTCTCCGTCGCGCCATCGCTGTCGGCATCGATAAACTCGGAGGTGTAGTCGCTGTTGCTGCCGGTCACACTTCCGCTGCGCGTGACGGCGCAGTTGTTGTTATTCCGCGCACGACAAGACATGAGCGAGTTGCCGACGAGGGCGATGTTACCGCGTTCGTTCGTCACCGGGTTGCGGCGGGTGAACGAGCGGATCACCTGCGCCTGCGCGGGCACTGCCGCCGCCGCAGAGAGCAGGAGCATGGCGAGGCCGCAGAGCAGGAGGCGTGGCAAGACCGCGCCGGAGCGCAGCCCGCAGCCCGCACTTGTTGTCGTCGCCGCAGTTTTCAACGAGGTGCTCCTTGTCCGTCTTGCGGCTTCGCGGTGGTGTCCGGCGCGAGCAGCCCATCGGCGGCGGTGCCGAAGAGGTCGAAGAGGTTGGAGAGCTTGGTGGAGATGGTGAAGTAGAAGCCGCGCGGCTGCGAGAGGACGATGCCGCCGGGTTCGCTGGCCGAAGTGAAGTTGTAACCGATGCCGACGCGCATGTCTGCGAAGACCCAGTAGCCGAGTTCCGCCCCGGCGGAGGTGCGCGTCGTGTGCGTGGAGGGCTGCGCCGTGAGGCGAACTTCGCCCGCGACATCGAAGGCGCGGCGCAGACGCTTTTGCGCGCGGAGTTGTGCCAGGTAGGTCAGAGCCGACGCGCTCATCAAGCCTTGACGGCTGTTCGCGCCGAACTTGAGAGCGACGCGCCCGTAAAGTTCCGTATCCTTGAAAGGCTGCCAGAGTCCGTCGGTCGAAAGCGTGTCGGAGCGTTCGGTCGTGTCGGACTGCCCGTTGAGTCCGCCCTGCGTGAGCGAGCGATGCGTGTAACTGAGGAGGAGCGCGGCGCGGTCGGACTTGAGCGGGCGCAGGGCGAGCGCAGCCGTGCCCTGCATCGTGGCGTTCTCGCGCCCCTGAAAGTTGGCGCGCGACCATTGGAAGCGGGCAAGCGTGGTCAGCCCATCGCCGAGGCGGCCAGCCGCGCCGACGGTGAGCAGTTGCGCGAGGCTGCCCGTCTGGTTGCGCAACTCGTAGCGCGCCGCCGTCCTCATGTCCTTCGAAGGCAGGTAGGAGAAGCCGAACGAGCCGCCGGTGAAACTCTGCCCTTCGCCCGCGAGATGAAAGCCGTGCTCCAATCCGAGATCGAGCGACAACCGCTTCGTGACGGGCAGGCGATTCTGCAAACCGATGACAGCGAAACTGTCCGTGCCGTTGATGCCGTTCTCAAGTTGATAGCGACTGACGACGTTCGTGTAACGACCGAGTTTCGTCTCGATGCCGATGGCGGTTTCGCGGCGCGAGCCGGTGGAGGCGAAGCCGGTTGATGAAGTGTCGCTGATGGGAATGATGGGCGCGGAGGCGAGCCGCTGCGTGAAGAAGATATTCGCCCACTGGTTCCACTTGTAGCGCGCGGCGATGGTGGTCTGGCTGGGGAAGGTCGGGTCGGCCTCGCCCAGATTCTGCTCGCGCTTGACGGAGAGTTCGAGCTTGTCTGTCGGGCGATACTGCGCGCCGACGGTGACGAGGTTCGAACCGATCTCCTGCCCGTTCAGCGAATCGGTGAGGCG
>DASWNS010000663.1:0-15152 GCA_036399115.1 Pyrinomonadaceae bacterium
GGGCGGAACCGCGCCGCAGAGGAAAGAAAGAAAGAAAGAAAGAGCAGCAAGAGCAGCGCGGGCGAGAGCTACTTGATTAAATGGTCGCGCAGGGCTTTGGCGACGGCTTCTGACTTGGAGTGAACCTGTAGCTTTTCGTAAATGTGGCGCAGGTGAAACGAGACGGTGTTGACCGTGACGCCGAGTTCGGTCGCAGCCGTTTTGTAGCTGTGGCCTTCGACGAGGAGTTTCAACAGACGCATCTCGTGCGGCGTCAGTTGATAGTCGGCGCGTTCGGGCGGGCGAAAATCGCGGAAGAGCGTAACGACCTTGCGCGCGATCTCCGGCGACATCGGCGCGCCGCCCGCCGCAGCCTCCTTTAAACTCTCGATCAGGCGCGCGGGCGGCGTCTTCTTGAGGAGATAGCCGCACGCCCCTGCGCACAGCGCGTCGAAGATGCGTTCGTTGTCGTCGTAAACCGAGAGCATCAGGACGAGGAGCGCGGGATGGCGCTCTTTAAGGATGCGGATGCCCTCGATGCCGTCCATGCCGGGCAACCCGATGTCTGAGAGCAACACGTCGGGCAGGTTGCCGCCGAGCTTCGCGAAGGCTTCTTCCATCGAGCCGTAGCTGCCCGTACAGCGATAACCGTCCGTGCCGTTGATGAGCATTGCCAGCCCTTCGCGAATCTCGCGCCGGTCTTCGACAATCGCCACCTTGATCACGGCGTGAGCCGTCGTCGGCGCAGTCTCCATCGTCTGTAAACTCCTCAACTCTTCGAGCATCAATTTCTTCAACTTCCTCTCCTGCGGGTTTCGACGGCACGGCGGGAAGTAGAGAGTACGCCCGCAGGCACGCAGGCGTCACTACCTATTTATGTAGTAACTTTCGCCAGCCGTCGCGCAGGCGGTAGCCGCTCTGCTGCATGCGACCGCCGCCGCGCGCCGGAACTTTCAACGTCGAGACGGTTCCGCGCCCCTGCGCGGACTTCACTTCAAACGTGCCGCCGAGCGCGACGGCGCGGCGACGCATGCTCGTCAAGCCGTGCCCGCCGAGACTCGCACCATTGCCGCCGTTGCCGCCGGACGGCGAAGTTGACGGGTCGAAGCCGCGCCCGTCGTCGCTGATGCGCAGCACGATCCAGTGGTTGACGATGCGCAGTTCCACTTCCGCCTCCGTGCAGCCGGAATGTTTGACGAGATTGTTGACGCACTCTTTGAAGATGAGATAGACCTCGCGGCGGAGGTCTGCGCCGAGGCGGATGTCCTTTTCGGCGGCGGGCGCGCGGAAGCGGAAGTCGATGTCGCGTGCGCTCAGAATGTCGCTGGCGAAGCGGCGCATGCGTTGGGTGAGATCGCTCAGGTGGTCGCGCTCAGGGTTGATCGCCCACACGATGTCGCTCATCGAATCAACCATCTCACGCGACGTTCCGGCGATGAGCGAGAGCGGTTCGATAACGGGCGCGTTATCCTGCGGCACGCGCTGGCTGACGACTTCGCTCAGGATCGCGATCTGCGACAGGCTCGACCCGATGTCGTCGTGCAGATCGGTGGCGATGCGCGTGCGCACGCGTTCCAACTCGACGAGTCGTTTGAGGCGCGCACGCGCGACGGCGAAGACGAATCCGCCGACAAGAAGCGCGCCGCCGAGCAGGAACCAGGGGCGCAGCCAGACGGGGCGCAGGATTTGAAACTCGACGCTCGCCGGGACTGCGCTCACGATGCCGTCCGTGTTGACGGCGCGCACGAGGAAGCGATAAGAGCCGGGCGAGAGGTTTGCGTAGGTGACGCTGCGCGCATCCGCAGGCGCGCTCCAGTCCACGCCGCCCGCCGCGCCCTCTAACTTATATTGATAGCGCAACAGTTCGCCCGCTCCGAAGCCGAGGCCGAGAAAGTCTACCTGCACCTGATTCTGCGTGTGGCTCAGGCGCAGGTTGCCGATCTGCGTCTCGCCGAGGTCGGAGACGGGATGGCGCACGCCCGCGATCTGCAAATTATCGATCATCACGGGCGGCGGCGACGCGGGGCGTTCCGGTTCGGGGATGAGCCGCGAGATGCCGTTCCAGGTGCCGAACCAGAGCGCGCCCTGACGGTCGCGATAAGCGACCTGCGACTCGTTGGCGGCCAGCCCGTCGGCGATGGTGTAACGCTTGATGCGTCCCGTCGCCGGATCAAAACGGTCTACGCTGCGCGAGGTGCCGAGATAGAGGCGTCGGAAGTTGTCTTCGGCGATACTGCGGATGATGCCGCTCGTCAGCCCTTCGGCGGTCGAATAGATGCGGAAGGCCGGACGCTCCGCCGCCGGGTCGTCAATCCGCACGAGGCCGTAAGAGTTGCTGCCGAACCAGAGACGCCCCGCCTCGTCCACATACATTTTGAGAATCTCGTCGGCGGTTAACCCTGAGGATTCGTTGAACAACTCGAAGCGTCCCGCACGGTAACGCGCCGCGCCGCCCTCGCGGAAACCCGCCCACACCGCGCCCGACCTGTCTTCCGCGAACGACAACACCTGGCTGCGACCCGGCAGCCCTTCCCTGTAAGTGTGAAACTTGTCCGCCGCGCGTTCCCAACGCGCGAGCACATGGTCGCTGTCCATGCCGAGCCAGATGTCGCCGCGCGAGTCTTCAAAGACGCGTGTGACCGCATCGCTGCTCAGGCCGTTCCTTGACGTGTAGTGCGAAGGGCGGGCGCGTGCCAGTTCGGAGACGTGGCGCAGGCCGGAGAAGCGATAGAGGCCGAGGCCGGTGCCGATCCACCAATCGCCGCGCGCGTCCTCGACGACGCCCATGAGTTGTTTGATCTCCGGCGGCATGTTCGGGCGGACGGCGGCAAACCTCTGCCCGTCGAAATAGTTGATGAAGCCGTTGTCTGTGATGACGCAGAGCACGCCTGTACGAGTCTCGAAGATGTCGCGCACCTGTGTGCCGTTGAGGCCGTCCGCTTCGCGGTAGGTGACGAGGCCGTGACGCGCGAGCTTGATCGCGCCGCCCGTCTCCGTGCCGATCCAGAGATTGCCGTCGCGGTCTTCGGCGAGCGCGCGGATGTTCTCGTCGCTCAAGCCGTGCGCACTCGTGTAGTTGGAGAAACTCTGCGCGCCGAACAGGCTGAGGCCGCGCGCCGTGCCCGCCCAGATGCGACCGTCGGCGGCGTGGTGTATCTGTCGCACCACTTCATGCGCGAGTCCGTCGGCGGTCGTGTAAGCGTAGGCCTCGCCCGCCTCGTCAGGCAGCAGGAGTTGCGGCGAAGAGGTCTGCGGCACTCTCACACGTAAATTTGAAGACTCATCCACCGGCACGCCCGCACGCGCGGCGGGCAGCTTGAAGATGAGCAGGCCGTCGCTATGTCCGACCCAGAGACGCCCGGATGCATCTTTGCTCACGTCCCAGACCGCGCCTTTGATAAAGGGGCGAATGGGAAAAGCCGAGATGCGCCCGTCCGGCTCGCGTCGCCACAAACCCGTAGAGGTGGCGATCCAGAGTTTGCGCTCGTCGTCTTCGGTAAATGCCCAGACGGGGATGGGCGTGTTCGTCTCGCGCCCATCGTCTAACTCGACGCGTTGAAACGCGTCCGTGCCATTCGACCCGTCAAAGACGAACAGCCCGTCGTCCGTGCCCGCCCAGATGCGCCCCGCCGCATCTTCAAAGAGCCGATTCGGGCGATTCATGCGCGGCGTGCTGCCGAGTTTATAGACGGTGAAGCGCGAACGCGTCTGAGCCGCATCCGGGTTGACGGGCGCAGCTCCGCTTCCGCCGCTTGCGCCGCCCGATAAGTTGAAGCGAAAGACGCCGCCGCCGTTGCTGGCGATCCAGTAGACGCCCGCGCGCGTTTCGAGCAGATCGTTGATGGAAGGATAGGGAAGTCCCTGCGAGGTGTCGTAGGTTGTGAAGCGGTAGCCGTCGAAGCGCGAGAGGCCGTCGGCGGTGCAGAACCAGAGGAAGCCGCGCGAGTCGCGCACGATGCGCTTGACGCGGTTCTGCCCCAACCCGTCGGCGGACGTGTAGACGCGCACGGGCAACTGCTCCGCTCGCGTCGCCGCCGCGAGCAACAACAGCAGGCAGCCGAGCGACATGAGCGCAAATCCGCGACGCGAAAATTGAAGGGCAGCGTTTGACAGGGACACAGGGAAGCGACCTTTACAGCGTGAATGAAGCGAAGCGTCTTTACGGTCGAGGCGCGTCTTGCAGTCGCCGAACCGGGCGCGAGGTCTTTCAGCCACCGGCTTCGACGGCGCGCGTTGCCGCTGTCGCCGCGACGGGCGAGGCCGTGTGATAGAGCGCGTAAATCTCTTCTTTCACTTCGGGCGGGAAGCAGACGCGGTCGAGTTGATAACGGCGCAGGCCGCGCACCGCGCCGCTGACTTCGCTGATCTCGCGTATCGCAGGGCGCGCGTAACCGTCTTCGACGTAGATGCGCGCTTTGGGTTCCGCGCCTTCCGCCGTGTAGTAGTTGTAATAAGGCACGTCGCCCGCGTGGTCTTCGATGAAGTAGAAGCGCGGCTCGAACCCGGCGCGGGTGACGGCGGCGCGTGCAAGCGAGAGAAACTGCGCGCGCTCCTCTGCGGGCATGTCGAGATCAATCGCTTTGAAGAGACGGCGACCGACGAAGCGATTGCTCAGATCGTTTAAGACCGTATCCTTCGCGCGCCGCCATTGCTTGAGATGAAAGAGCACGTCGGAGTCGTCCATCTCCAGATGGTCTTCGAGCGTGAGCGGCTGGCGGTGCAGGACTTTCTCGAAGGCGGTGCCGGGCGCGCACCACACCTCTTCGCCCGCCGCGACGAGTTCGAGCGCACGTCGAAGGACGGAGCGCAGGACAGCTTCCGCCGAACGCAGCGTGCGATGAAAATAGACCTGCCGGAACATGTAATAGCGCGCCTGTAAATAGTCCTCGACGGCGTAGATGCCGCGCGCCGCCACGTAGATGCGGTCGTTCTCTTCGTCCACGGCGAGCGCGTTGATGATCCATTCGAGATCATAGATGCCGTACTTCGCGCCCGTCATCAGGGAATCGCGCAGGAGGTAGTCCATGCGATCCACGTCCAACTGCGAAGAGACGAGTTGACCGAGAAAGGCGGGCTGGAACTTGCCTTCGATGATGTCGGCGACGCGGCGCGGAAGCTCCGGCGAATATTCGCGGAGCACGGCGTTGATCTCCGTCTCTTCGGCGAGCACGGCGCGCACCGTCCATGCTTCGTGATGAAAGCCCAGCACGTTCTCCATGACGTGCGAAAACGAGCCGTGTCCGATGTCGTGCAGGAGTGCCGCCGCACGCGCCGCCGCGCGATCCTCTTCGGCGATGCGGTAGTTTTCGCCCAGACGATCCAGTACGCGCGTGATGAGATGCAGCACGCCGAGAGAGTGTGCGAAGCGCGAATGCTCCGCGCCCTGATAGGTGTAGAGCGCAAGCCCGAGTTGCTTGATGCGGCGCAGGCGTTGAAACTCCGGCGCGTCGATCAGGTTCACGAGCAGTAGTCCCTCGCGCGTATCTGTGCGCAGGCGAATGATGTTATGCACGGGGTCGCGGTAGATGCGTTCGCTCATCGCACTCATCGTAAAGGGTAAATGGTAAATGGTAAATAGAGCGCGAAGGCCGGTGCGCGGGAAACGTAAGTTTCAGGGCTGCTTATTTTCCGCGATGTAACGCTCAAGTTTTTTCCGGTCGGGATGATTGGGACGCTTGGTGAGAAACTGTGCGTACTCGGCGGCGGCTTTGTCGCGCAGCCCGGCGGCATGATAGAACAGCGCGAGACGCAGGTGCGCCTCCGCCCTGCCTTCCGGGTCGAGCCGCAACGCTTCGTTGAGATGGACGACCGCGACCGAGCCTTTTTTGACTTGCAGGTATGCTTCGCCCAGATAGTAGTTTGCGCCGGGAGACTGCGGGCGTATCTTGACGGCTTTCGAGAGCAGTTCGATTGCGCCGTCGTAATTTTTCTGCGCGAGACGTAGCCTGCCGAGATTCACAAGCGCGAGGCTGAAAGTGGGTCGCGCTTCAAGAGCGCGGGCGTAGGATTTTTCGGCCTCCGTCATGTTGTTGCGGACGAAGTAGGCCGTGCCGAGTTCAGTCCACGCCTGAAAGTCGTGCGGGTCGGCTTCGACCACTTGCCGCAGGAGCGCGATGCCGCGTTCGTACTCCTGCTTGTCCAGAGCCTCACCCGCTCTGGTGAAGAGTTTCTGGTTCGCCGCGTTGCGTTGGTAGAGATCATCTACGGAGACGGTGGCCGCGCGCGGGGCTGGACGCCGCGCCGCATCCTCGCGCCATTCCAACAGGATGTCCTGCCGGAAGTCGTTCTTGAAGGGAGAGATGACGCTGATCTGCCGGATGCGCGCGACTTCCATGTGCTCGACCTCGACGACGAGCTCGTATCTCCCGTCGCGCAGGTTGTTGAAACGGTAGCGACCGCCGCCCGGCACGCTCTGGCGTGTGACGAGCACGCCGCCTTCCGTGTAGAGCAGTATGTCGAAGGCGAGCGGCTTGAGTCCGGTGGTCTTGCTCTCGTCAACTTTCAGATCGCCGTAGAGCGTGTGCACGCCTCCGAGTTGGGCGCGGGCATCGGCAGCGGCGCACAGCAGCGACGCTGCGAACAGGACGACAGAAGCGACAGACCTCGATGTGCTCGACATGACCGTTCCTCCGAAGCGCCATTTTACCACCGCCGCGAGAGCGAAGGGATGAGGGATGAGGGATGAGGGATGAGGGATGAGGGATGAGGGATGAATAAGAAGAAGCATTCAACTCGGTTGAGAGCTTTTTCTGCTTCATCCCTCATCCCTCATCCCTTTAAAAAACGGCGGGTCGAAAGCCCGTGCCCCGACCCGCCGCAAGTAGTTGTGAGCAAGTTTAAAACTCGAAGCGGAAGCCGAACTGCATCACGCGACGGTCGCCCTGAATGGAGGAGAAGTTCGACCAGTTCGAGGGCGGCGTGTCGTTCTGCGGATCGAGCACGAGGCCGTAACCGTCGCGCCCGCCCGCCAGCCCGCCCATCCGCTGCGTGTTCGTGACGTTGAACGCTTCGAAGCGAAGTTGGAGTTTCTGCGTCTCGCTCCAAGGCATCGTGAACGACTTGCTCATGCCCATGTCGAGCACGACGTAGCCGGGGAGACGGAAGACGTTGCGGTCGCCGGTTTCGCCGGGTTTCGGATTGCGGAAACTCTGGTAGGCGGCATTACGGTTGCAGAAGACGGCGGGCGCATCGGTTCCGCCGCGCGTCGGGCAGGCTTCGATGGGGCGTATGCGGACGCCGTTGCTCTGCACCTGCCAGTTGGTCGCCCAGCGCGCATCGTCGAAGGGAGCCGAGAGCGGCAGGCCGGAGTTCCAGCGATAGATGCCGGACATCTGCCAGCCGCCGACGACCGCGTTGACGAACTTATTCTCCGTATTGATCCAGCGACCGCGACCGATGGGCAGTTGCCACACGGCGTTGGCGTTGATGATGTGGCGCACGTCGAAGTCGGAGACGGAGTAGTTGTCGCGCTGGCGCAGCGGGTTGAGGATCAAGGCCGCGCCGAAGCTGCCGCCGTTCTGCAAGCCGGAGGCGTCGTCCATAGATTTCGACAGAGTGTAGTTGAAGTCGGCGGTGAGGCTTTCGCCGAGCCGCTGGCGAATGGAGAGCGTGCCCGCGTGATAGTCCGAGTTGGCGATGGTGGAGAAGGACGAGAGCGCACCGTACTGCGATTGATAGAACAGGTGATTGCGCCCTCCGGCCAGCAACGCGTTGTCGATGTCAACCTGTGTGAGCGACCAGTCGTTGCCGTTGAAGATGAGCGCATCGCCGAGAACGGCCTGCGTGTAGTTCGTGGCGAAAGGGGCGCGGCTGTTGCCGAGCAGGGTGCGCGCGAAGGTGTTGAGCGGGACGCCGCCGAAGAGGTTCTCGAAATACGGAATGGGCGCGATGCTCCTGATCGCCGCCTGCTGCGCGGCGCGCGGCGAAGAGGAGGTGATGCCCTGATTAGCAAAATTGCGGCGGATGTCTTCCAGTATCCCCGCCGCCGTGTACCAGTCCATACCGGATTGCGGGTCGGTGAGGTTGTTGGGCATCATCACGTCGCGCGAGGCGAGCAGGTTGCGCCCGAGGCGTCCCACGTAGGCGGCCTGCACGATCATGCCCTTCGGCAGTTGACGCTCGAAGGTCAGGCTCCACTGGTAGTTGGTCGGCGACTTGATCTCCTCGTCGAGCGACGATTCGATGCGCAGAGACAAGTCCTGCGGCTGGCTCTGCGGGAAAGTCAGGCGACCCGGCACGGTGATGCCCGGCAACCCGCGCACCTCCTGCGAGAAGGAGGTGAAGAGAGGGCACGGGCGATCCGTCGTGTTGCAGAGTCCGGGCGGGCTGGTCGTCTCCGAGGAGAAGCCGAGCGCGTTGTTGAGGTCGAAGCGCACGGCCAACGCCTGACCGATATAGTCGTTGGTCATGGCGAAGCCGCCGCGAATCACCGACTGGCTCTCTTTGCCGAAGAGGCCGCCGAGAAACTTATTCTTGAAATTGGGCGACCACGCGACGCCGATGCGCGGCTGGAAATTGTTCTTGTCCCATGGATACATAGGCTCTTTGCCGTTAGCCGGACCTGACAGTTCGACCAGCAACGGCTCGTCGTAGTTCTGCCCGCGCAGCGACGCGGCCTGACGGCGACGGAAATACTCCGAGAGCGCGATGTTCGGTTTCGTCTCGTAGCCTTGCGTCTCGTAGATCGGGCGGCTCAAGCCGTAGCGCAGGCCGTAGGTCAGGGTCAGGTTCGGGCGCATCTTCCAGGAGTCCTGCGCGTAGAAGTCGTACTCTTCGGTGGCAAACTCGCGCTTCGTCGGAGTGCCGGGCGCGAGGGGATTGCCTTCGAGGTCGAAGGTGAAACGCGCCGTGTACTGCGTGAGCCGCCCGAGGAGCGCGGAGACGGCGTTCTGGATAACGGCGGTTTGACCGTTACCGGCAGGCGAGAAGTCGTCTACGGAAGTGAAGAGCGGCGTGCCGGAGTCTTCGTAATAGGAGGGATTGGTGAGCGCCACGTCGAAGGCGTTGGCGAAGGTGGTGCGGCGGTTGCGGATGATGCGGATGTTCGTTCCGAACTGCGCCGTGTGATTACCTGCGACCCAGGAGAAGTCGTCCGTGATGTTATGCGTGGGCGTGGTGCGGTTGATCGTGCGCGAGTCGAGCACGGGGAAGAAGACGAAGCGGAAATAGACTTCGTTCTTCGCGGCGTCGCCGCCCTGCGTGAAGGCTTCGCGCGTCAGGCCATAGGTGAAGCGGTTGACGAAGCGACTGCTCGGCGTCCACGTGTGGCCGATGGCCGTGCCCCACGGGTGCGACCAGGTATCGGGGCGCGGCGTGTCGGGAAATACGGGCGTGCCTGCGATCAGGTCGTAGATGACATTGGTGCGAGCAAAGATGGTCTGGTTTTTGGTGAGGTTCAGGTCGAAACGCGCGACGTGTGAGTTCAAATCGACGGGCTGCGAGGCGTTGAAGCGATAGCCCGCTGTGTTGAGCAATACGAGGCCGCCCGCGTCGCGGAAGCTGTCGCCGGTCGAGCCGAAATCGTTGGCGGGATAGCGGCGCGCGGCGTCGGCCAGCACGGCGGTCGCAAGCGGGTTGACGCCGTTGAGTTCGGGGAAGATCGTGCGGATGTTCTCCGCCGTCAGCGTCGTCACGCCGCCCGAAGCGTTCTCATAGCGCAACTCGCCGCGCCCCATGCTCGGCAGCGGCACTCTGGAGAGCACGCTCGTCTGGCTGCGGTCGCGGCGACCTTCGAAGCTGTAGAAGAAGAAGGCGCGGTCTTTGATGATGGGGCCGCCGATGGCGCCGCCGAAAGTGTTGCGGATGAGCGCGGGACGTTCGACGCCGCTGCGATTGTTGAAGAAGTCGTTGGCGGTGAGAATCGTGGGGCGGTGAAACCAGAAGCCCGCGCCTTTGATGTCGTTCGAGCCGCCTTTGGTGATGAGCGAAATCTGCGCGCCGGAGGAGCGTCCCGCCTGCGCGTTCGCGTTCACGGTCGTGACGCGAAACTCTTCGATGGCCTCGGCGTTCAGGCGCAGCACGGTGCCGGTGGACGGGTCGTTGTCGCTGCTGCTGTCCACGGTTCCGATCTGGTTGTTCTGCGCTTCGTTGATGTCCACGCCGTCGAGCGTGACGTTCGACTGGTCGCTGCGCGCGCCCGCCACGTAGCCCGTGCGTGTGACGCCGGGTTGGAGCGTGAGCAGCGCGGCGACGTTGCGCGCTTCGAGCGGCAACTGCGTGATCTGCTGCGAGACGAAGTTGTTGCCGAGCGTCGCATCCTGCGTGTTAAGCAGGGCTTCGTTCGCGGTGGAGGCGACCGTCACCGTCTCGGAGACGCTGCCTACTTCGAGCGCGAGGCTCAATTCCGTCGGCTTGGCGACGAGCGCGCGCACGTCGGTTACGACGCTCTTCTTGAAGTTCGCGGCTTCGGCTTCGACGCGATAGGTGCCGGGCGGGATCAACTCGAAAGAAAAGACGCCGTCGTCGCTGGTCGTCGTCGTGCGGCTGAAGTTGGTGTCCGTGTTCAGCAGCGTGACGCTTGCGCCGGGGATGACGTTGCCCTGCGGGTCGGCCACCGTGCCGCGCACGGAAGAGGTGCCGGTTTGCGCGAGCGCACTGCCGCACACCATTAGAGAGAGAAGGAATCCGCACAACGCGAGGGCGGCGCGGCTGCGAGCAGAAAGCTGATCTTTCATGGGAGCCTCCAGTGGGTGTTGCCGCAACCCGGCCATCGCCTGCGACTAATGACCGGAGTTGAGAAAATTCGAACGGATAGCGATGAGGTCTGAATTGCTAAACGTGAAAACGCCGGATGAGCTTCTTGCCTCCCCACTGAGAACAGGGCGGCAACTTATTCGTCCAACCAAGTGTCGTGCTGATAAGGATGTTGCTGTTGCGAGTTTGAGCGATGGCCGGATTCACTTTGGTCAACCGCTGTCGTTGCGCTGTTGCTGCTAAGTGACGCTCGCAAATAAAGGAATAGTCTGTCGAAATTGTGCAGGCAACGTGCGTTCCACTGTGACCGCCGCGCAGGCGTGCGGAAGTAAGTTGTGAGAACGGGGAAATTCCTGCGGGCGCGCTGCCCGACGGGAGCGCGCTCTACGAAAAATTAAAGAGTGCGATTCAAAAATTTGGATCAACGCGAAAGAGTCGCGCGCTGTAGATCGGCGGAGGAATATATGTCGAGGGATGCAAGCACGGCTGCAAGCACGGCTCGCTTCGTCTGCAAAGCTTATCTCGCGTGCCTGCTTCGAGAGACGATGAGCTACTTGATGCTCTCCCGTTCGATGTTCTCAAGCAGGTGGCCTAACTTCTCTTTCTTCGTGCGCATGTAATGTGCGGCGGCTTCGGTGTGCGGCACCTGAATCGACACGCGCTCGACCACCTGCAAGCCCGCCTCTTCCATCGCGCGCAGCTTCAGAGGATTGTTCGAGAGCAGGCGCACGCGACACAAACCGAGATCGAAGAGCACCTCTGCGCACTGGCGATACTCGCGCAGGTCTACGGCGAGGCCGAGTCGTTCGTTGGCTTCCACGGTGTCTGCGCCGTTGTCTTGCAGGGCGTAAGCGCGAATCTTGTTGATGATGCCGATGCCGCGCCCCTCTTGCAGTTGATAGACGATTGCGCCGCGTCCCTCCTGCTCGATCATACGCATCGCCTGATGGAGTTGCGCGCCGCAATCGCATTTGAGCGAACCGAACACGTCGCCCGTGAGGCACTGCGAATGGATGCGCGCGAGCGTCGGCGTCTCGCGCTCGATCTCGCCTTTGAAGAGCGCGACAAACTCCTCGCCCGATTCGGGCGCGCGATAACCCGCGATCTTAAATTCGCCGAACGCGGTCGGCAGGTTCGCCACCGACACGCGCTCGACCGAGAGGTTGGTCGTCGCCCACTGGCAAGTGGTGCTGGTCTGCTGCGGTGTTTCTTCCAAAACAGCTTACTCCCGGAGACAACTGGCAAAACTTCGCGCCCGTCTCCTCCGCTTAAAGCGATGAGACGACGATTTAGCCGAAACGTTTCAACTGTCCTGAATTATAAGTTCCCGTGCCGGAAAGCGACAAGACGACAGCAGGAAGCCGCGTCGCATAAAAACATCACCCCGCCGGTTAAAAGTTGATCTTTTCTTTTTCATCGCGCATCCTTTCTGCGTTCGCGCTCCCTACGTCTATGGAAGAACAAAACTTTGGAGAAATAACGCTCCCCGCCGACCCGCCCACGTCGCACGTGCGCCGCCCCGCGCTCGTCTTCATGCGCGGCGAACAACTGGCCGCGCCCATCCCGCTCGAACGCGACGAGGTCATACTCGGTCGCGCGCTCGAAGCAGACGTGCGTGTCAACGATGCCCGCGCCTCGCGCCTGCACGCGCGCATCAGCACCGAACTCGACGCCGAGACGAACACCTCTCGCTATCGTCTCACCGATCTCGGCTCAACCAACGGCACGCTCCTGAACGGCCAGCCCGTCACCGAAGCCTTCCTCCAGAACGGCGACAAACTGATCATCGGCGAGCACCTCATCCGCTTCGACCTGCTCGACGATCTCGACCGCGAGTTTCAACGTCAACTCTATCGTCTCATCGCGCACGACGAACTGACCGGACTCCTGACGAGCAAGTCTTTCTTCTCCGAACTGCGCCGCGAAGCCGCGCGTGCGGAGAGCGAAGGCCGCCCGTTCTGCGTCCTGATGATGGATTTGGATCATTTCAAACAGGTGAACGACACCTGCGGCCACCTCGTCGGCAGCCAGACGCTCGAAGAGATCGGCGGCCTCATCACTCGCGCACTGCGCGCGGGCGACGTGGCCGCACGCTTCGGCGGCGAAGAGTTTGCCGCCTTCCTCCTCGACGCCGATTGCGCGCAAGCCCTCGTCGCCGCCGAACGCGTCCGCACCGCGATTGAAGAGCACGCTTTTTCCTCCACCCGCCACGGCACGAACGAGAACCGCACGCTCCATATCACGATCAGCATCGGCGTCGCCGCCTACCCGGACGACGCGCGCGATCCGATTGAACTGATCGAACTGGCCGACACCGCGCTCTACCACGCCAAACAGTCCGGGCGAAATCGCGTCAGCGCGTTTTGCCTCGCCCCGTCCGACGATGAGACGCCGCGCGAACTTCGCCCGCGCAACGCCGTGCTGCCGCGCGATGAGTGAGTAGTGTTCCGGTTTCAGTTTTCCTCCGTGCCCGCTCTGGTGCCCTCTGTAGTCTCTGTGGTGAGTCTTATGAATAAGCATTCACCATAAAGACACAGAGGGCACCAGAGCGGGCACAGAGACAGGGCAATTGAGAACACTACGAGCAAGTGATAAAAGTTGACGGCGAGCAAAACCTTCGTGGTATGATGCCGCCACTCAAGCAAGCCCCCGTCGTTCCTTAGTACCCCCACCCGAAGTCTTAATACTTGCGACGAATTTTGTCGCACGCTTCAAAAGGATCAAGAGCGTGTTGAAGTTCACCTTCGTTCCGCGCGTCGCCTGCGGCCTCGCCGTCGCACTCTTCATCTACGGCCTCGCCGCGACGGCTGCGCCCGCGCAGGCGCAGGCCACGCAACCGGCGCAGAGGCGAGCAGTTGCGCCCGTCACCACATCACAGGCTCCGGCACAGATTCCTGCGCCGTCGCCGACTCCTGCCGCGACTGCGACCGTAGCGACGGACAATCACGATCTCTCGATCAACGCAAACGTCACTGCGCGCGAGTTGCACTTCGAAGTTGTGCCGAACCCGACCGTGGAGTTTCCGGGGCAGCCGCGCCGCGATACCGTGTGGGAAGCGGAGCGCACGAATCTCCCCGCGCAAGTTCAGCCCGGCGTCACCTATCGAGACATCGGCATCCGTCTCAAGATCACGAGCGTCTTCGCGGACATCGAACGCATCGTCGCCGAAGCCCTCGGCGAACTTCCCGCGCGCGACGGCGACAACAATCCGCCGACGCCTGAGCCGAACCCGAACGACGCGCCGCCGCAAATTGAGAACGCGCCGCAAGCCACGCCGGGCGCGACGCAAACGAACGCCGCGCCTCAAGCGGCCTCCGCACCAATCCAAGCGGCAGCTTCGACGCAAACTCCGCGCGCCCCATTCGCGCAGACAACTTCCGCGCCGCAGACCGCTCCGACGCGCCAGAAGAGCAGCAGCCACGCGACCGTGCGACGGGGGAGACATCAATGAATCGGGTTGTTCGCCGGATCGCTCTGGCCGCGCTCTTCTGCGCTGCCCTCTGTATCGCCGTCGCCGCACAACAGACGCCGCCACGCGATGCGACAGTCACCAACCCGCCCACGCGGCGCACCACGCCTCCGTTGTCTCCCGGCGCGCAGAACGCGGGAGCCGCAAACGTCGAAGAGAATTTTGAATTGAACATCGCCGAGCGGCGCATCACCGAACAGGACTTCTTCGCCTCCACCGCGATTGAGACGGAAGCGGGCGAGGCGCACGGTTTGTCTCTGCGCGTCGGCGTCGCCGTCGGCGCGAGCGAGATCGACGTGCTCCTGCGCAACGTGCGCGGCAGCGTGCGCTTTCGCGGCTCGCTCGATGCCCTGCGTCGTGTCCTCGACGCGCGCCGCGAGACGAACGCCGCCCCGCCGCCCGCAGGCGTCCCTTGAACTCTTTTTAACTCTCCCGCAACGTTTGTGAGATGGACGGAGCCTTATCCCGACCTTTCGCTCGAAAGCTGACGCTCGTATTCATCAAACTTTTTCTGAGGAGAACAACGCATGAACAAGCTCTCGTCTCTCGGAGCCATAATCGTCGCCATCTGTGTCGCGTGCCTCGCCCCGGTTGCGACGCAGGCACAGACGCCCAGCCCGTCCGCCAGCACCACCACTGCGCGCGGCACTGACAACGCCTCGATCTTCGCCAACAGCACGAGCCAACAGGCGCAACCGCGCCCGACGCCCTCGCCCATCGCGCCCGTGCGCCCGCTCTCGCAAGAGGACATTCAGAGGCAGCAGGCCGCGAGCGAGCGTCGCCGCCAGTCAGCCGCTTCGGGCGACCCGGATGTGCTGCTCGACGTGCCGAACCTCTCGGTCGAAGAGATCACGTTGGAAGTGGAGAACCTGCGCGCGAAAGTTTCGCTCGATGCGCGCCTGGCGAACCTCTTGCAGTTGAGCGCAGGCGCGGACGCCGGGATTGATAAAGTCAAACTCACGATCAAAGGCGTGCGCGCAGAGTTGTTGTTGAAGGTGCGGCTCGACAACGT
>DASWNS010000664.1:0-8976 GCA_036399115.1 Pyrinomonadaceae bacterium
GTGTCCGACAGCGCATCGTAGCGCGTCTTGAACTCCGCACGCTCCATGAAGCGGAGCGGCAGCGCAGCGCGCTTCTGGTAGACCTCGGCTGCGTTCTGCCCCGTTACGCTGCGCATGTCCGGAATGATCTCCGCATACTCCGGCAACCTGCCGAATGCCACCCGGTAGAAGTTGTAGACATAGAAGCCCTTCATGCGAAACTCCGGCGAGCCGAAGAACGATTGCGACACGATCAGGCGGTCGCACGCCGCCGAAGGGTTGTTCGCATCGAGATTGAAAGCGTTCGCGCAGTTGTTCAGGATTGCCGACCACGGTTCGCCCGCTTCCGGCTCGCGCGAGAGAAAGTCCAGATAGTGCATGCGGACGAAGAAGGCGGTCGTGCGCGCAGGGTTCTCTGTGCCGGTCGTCGCATCATTATCCTGAATGAGCAGCGTGGCGGTCGCACCGCTCGCAGCAGGCAGCGTCGCTCCGGCGGGAGTGAAGAGGCGCACTTGCACGCTCTCCTCGCCTTCGGCGTAAGCGTCGTCGATGAGCGGGATGTGGAGTTGTGCGCTCTCCTGACCGGGGAGGAAGGTGAGCGTATCGACGGAGGTGGCGTAGTCGCAGCGTGCGTAGGCTGCGCCCTGCGGGTAGGAGGAGCCATCGGGACGTTTCAACTGCGGGTCGCAGGGCACGGCGGCAGGGTCGTCAATGGTTTGATACTGGACTGTCGCCGTTCCGGTCTTGTCTCCCAACCGCGTCACCATGAGCGTCGCACTACCCGCCGCTTCGCCGAACTGATAACTTGGCTGGCTGAACTGCAAGATGGAGACTTCGGGAACCAGTTCCGGCTGTGTGACGGTCAAGGTCTGTCCGGCAATAGTCGCCGTGCCGACTCGCGGCACGCCGGAGCCGTTCGGGAGAATTGCGAGTTTGACGACTCCGTTGCCGCTGCCGCTCGCGCCGGAACTGATGTTGATGAAGTTGCTGTTACTAACCGCCGTCCAATCGCAGCCGCCGAGCGCGTTGACGTTCACTGTGAGCGTTTCGCCCGGAGCGGGCGAGGTGTGGCTCGAAGGGCTGATCGAGTTGGAACAAGGCTCGTTATCGTTGATGTTGAGCGTGGCCGTGGCGGGGCTGCCCAGTTCCGCGCCGCCGTTCGGGTTGCTCAAACGCAGGCCGAGCGTTTCGCGCCCCTCCGCGAGCGCGTCTTCGAGAATCTGGACGGAGAAAGTTTTCGTCGTTTCGCCGCCGTTAAAAGTGAGCGTGCCGCTCGCCGCGTTGTAGTCGGAAGAGGCTGAGGCGGTTTCGTCGGTCGTGGCGTAGTCAACGCTCACGATGCCGCTCACGTCGCCCTTGCGCGTGACGGTGACGTTGGCCGTGCCCGCGCCCTCCGAGACGCTATAGGCTGCGCTCTCGAATTGAACCAACGGAGAAACCTGTGGACGCCACGCAGCCCCGCCGTCCGATGTCGTATCGCCTGTGACGCGAATCTGATTCGTGCCGTCGGCGTTCATCACATAAATCTTAGAGGTCATCGCGCCGTCGCGCTGGCTGTCGAAGATGATCTTCGAGCCGTCGGGCGACCATGAGGGCGAGCCGTCCCAGCCGGGACTGTTCGTGAGCCGCACGGGATTCGTGCCGTCTGCGTTCATCACGTAGATTTCGTTGTTGTAGATGTCGCCGTGCCGGTCGCTGACGAAGGCGATCCGCTTGCCGTCGGGCGAATAGGCGGGCATCTGTTCGCTCCACGTATTGTTGGTGAGACGCTGGACGGAACTGCCGTCCACGCGCGCCGCCCAGATTTCGCTCGAACTGCCCAACGCAGTAAAGATTATGTGCTGCCCGTCGGGCGACCAACTCGGAGTCCCGACATACTCCATGTCGCTCAACGGCCTGCGCCCCGTGCCGTCTGCATTCATCAAGTAGATACGGGACGGGAAATTGACGCCGAAGCTGACAAACGCGATCTGCCCGCCATCGGGCGACCAGACCGGCGCGCTATCCTCGTTTGAGGTGTAGCTCAAGTTTTGCGGGTTGGTGCCGTCGGCGTTCATCACGTAAATCTTGGTCTTGCCGTCGAAGCCCCTGAGCGTGACGAAAGCGATCTTCTTCCCGTCGGGCGACCACGCCGGATCATAGTCGCTGCCCTGCCTGTTGGTGAGATTAACTTCACCCGTGCCGTCCGGGTTCATCAGGAAAATATCGGAGCCGCTCGTTGAGAACCAGCGCGAAAAGGCGATGGGCTGATTGCCTGCACCGGGAACGGGCGTCGGGCTTGGCGTCGGCGGCACGGTGGGCAAGGTGAAATTCGCGCTCTTCACCGCGCTCGCAGGCCAGCCATGTTTGAAGGCTTTCGCCTTGAGCGTCAGCGTGCGCTCGATATAGATGGTGGAGTTCGATGTGACGTAGGGATCGTTCTCGGTCGGCTCGGCTCCGTTGGTCGTATAGTGGATGAAGACGCCTTGCGTGGCGCACCCGATGATCACGCCCTGCGTGGAATTGAACGCGCCGCCGTCAGGTGAGAAGACGGGCGTTGCGACGCCGTAAGGACCACTGACATCGGTGGGCGTGGTGCGCGAGACATAGGTGCGGTCGCCGAGTTGTCCCCTGATGTTGCCGCCCCACATGCGAACCGTGCCGTCTGCGAGCAGCGCGCCGCTGTGATCGTGGCCGCTGGCAACCGTCGTAACGCCGTTCAATCCGCCGACCTGCACGGGCACAAAACGGGTGGTCATCGTGCCGTCGCCGAGCGCGCCGCCGCTATTTCTTCCCCAACTCCAGACCGTGCCGTCCGTCTTCACGACGACCGAATGAGCGGAGCCTGCGTTGATCTCTTTCACGTTGGAGAGGCCGCCGACCTGTCTGGGCGTCGGAGTCGAGCTAATGTTTCCGCTGCCGAGGTTGCCGTCAACGTTATCGCCCCAAGCCCAGACCGTGCCGTCGCGCTTCAAGGCCAGCGCATGCCGCTCCCCTGCCGAGACGGACGAGACATCGTTGATCCCCGCAACCTGAACCGGTGCCCCGACGCTGAACGTCTCGGACGACTTGCCGATGACGCCGCTCAGGTTCGCGCCCCAAGCCCAGACCGTGCCGTCAGACTTGACCGCCAGCGAGAACGCGCTGCCCGCCGCAATGGCTGTTACGTTCGTCAGCCCTGCGACCTGCACCGGCTCGTAGACGGCGTGGGCGTATGTGCCGCCGTTGCCGAGTTGACCCGAAGCGTTGCTGCCCCAAGCCCAGACCGTGCCGTCAGACCTCAGTGCAAGCGAGTGTGCGTTGCCCGCCGCGAGAGCATTGAATGCGCCGCTCAGGCCGGAGACTTGCGCCGGTCGTGTGCGGTTGGAGTTGAACTGGCTGTAGGCTCCGCCCTGCCCGTAGGAGTTGTTGCCCCAAGCCCAGATCGTGCCGTCGCGCTTCAAGGCCAGAGAGTGGTCGCTTCCGGCATCCACCGCCGACACGTCGCTCAGCCCTACGACCTGCACCGGCATGTGGCTGTCGAGATAGTTGAAGCCGTCGCCGAGTTGCCCGGCGACGTTCAAGCCCCAAGCCCAGACCGTGCCGTTGGACTTGACCGCGAGCGTGTGCCCGCCGTTTGAACTGCCGCCCGCAGAGATGGCGCGCACGCCTGCGAAGACGGAGGCATCCTGCACCACCGTCGAGACGGTCGCCGTGTTGTTGGAAGGGTTCGGGTCGTTCCAGTAGTTCGTGATCGTCGTCGTGTTGTGCAGAGTGCTGCCGGGCGGCGCGTTGACCTGTACGACGATAGAGATCGAGGCGGTGCTGATAGGCGAGAGACGGTTGAGGCTCAACGTGACCGCCCCGGTCGAGCCGACAGCGGGCGCGGTACAGACGGATTGATAGGGTGCCGCGCAGGAGATGAACGAGACGCCCTGCGGCAGTTGGCTCACCACAGACACGCGCTCGGCGGTCTGATCAAAACTCCGGTTGGTGGCCTCTATCTGGTAGATCAATTGCTGCCCGGAGGCCGCCGGGTCGGGTGTGATGCGCATACTCACGGCGAGGTCGGGCGCGGGCGGAGGAGTCGGGCGGCGCGGCGCGAAGGTGACGACGGGCGCGAAGGCCAAGTCCTTCAACGCGAACTCCGATGTATGTGATGCGACGATATACGGGTCAGGCTCGCCGCCCGATGCGCCGACGACGGGCAGCAGGTTGTGATTGCCCGCGCCGTAGCGTATGAGGAACGTGCCGTCGCGCCGCAACTCGATCTCGAAGTTGACGGGATTCTCGCCGCGTCCCGCGCCCGCCCCGTGCGTGTAGTTAAAGGTGACGGCCTGCCAGCGGAAGATGACGCGCTCCGGATCAGGTTGCGAGACATACACGTCGTCGCCCGCGCGACGGTCTGTGCGCAGGTCGTCCCAGACGCCCGCGATGATCTGGCGCGCGCTCAGGTAGTCCGTCCCGTTCACGTCAATGTCGGGCGAGCCGTCCGGCAATTGCGACGGGTAGGTGAAATGGATCGCGCCGTTGGTCGAGATGGTGACGCCGCCCGTGCGTCGTCCGAAGAAGGTAAACTCGAAGGGCAGTTGATAAGTGGTGTAGGCGTCGTCGGCGCGCAAGTTGAGCGGCGTGCCCCCTGTGCTGAGTCCTTCGCCCGCCCCCGCGACCGACACCGTGTAAGGGTCTGCGACGGCGATCTCCGCGTTGAGATTGACGACGGCGAGCGGAGCGGCGTTCCCCGCGTTGTCTATCGCGCGGACGCCGATGAAGCCCGCCGCGTGACGATAAGGCACCGTGACGCTCGCGGTCTGAATCGAACCGGGCGCGGCGGGCGTCGGGGCGACGAGCGTGTAGGCCGTATCGAAGACGCCCGGCGTGGCGGGATGCGCGTCCGAATAGCGCACCTCGTAGACGGCGACGCGCGCGCCGCCCGTTCCGTCGTCGCCCGGCGCAGTCCAGCGCAAAGCGAACTTCTGGTTGCCCTGACTGCTGATGCTCAGGTCTGCGAGCGCGGCGGGCGCGTTCGTGTCAGTCTCGGCGGCGTTATCGAGGGAGCCGCGCGCGTTCACACGCTTCGCGGAAGAGGTGAACTGCGCGAAGCCCTGCGAGCCTCCGTAGACGAGCGCGGCGCGCAGACGACGCAACGAAATATCCGGGTAGGCCGCACAGACGAGCGCGGCTGTGCCGGAGGCATGCGGCGCGGCCATCGAAGTGCCGTAATACTTATCGTAGCTGTTGCCCGGCGTGGTACTGAGAATATTCTCGCCGGGCGCGACGAGATCAACCGTGCGTTCCCCGTAGTTGGAAAACTGCGTGGAGGGCAGCCCGGACGAGCCTGTCGAGCCGACCGAGACTAAGTTGGGAAGTTGATAATTGGTCGGGTAAGACGGAAAGCGGTCGTTGTTGCGCGCTTCGTTGCCCGCCGAAGTGACGAACAGGATGCCCGCATCGCCGAGCGCACGAATGGCGTCGTAGGCCGCCTGCGAATAGCCGCGCCCGCCGTAGCTGTTGTTGAGCACGCGTATGTTCGCGCCCTGCGCGCCGCCGGAGGCGTCCCAACGCTGCCGCATCGCACGCGCGTAGTCGTAAGCACGAATGGCGTCGGCAGTTGAGCCGACGCCGTTTGCGCCTAAAAACTTCAGCGGCAAGAGACTGACTTGCCAGTTGACGCCCGCCACGCCCTTCGCGTTATTGCCGGAGGCTCCAATCGTCCCGGCGACGTGCGTTCCGTGTGCGTCCACGGGTGAACCGTCGGAGTTCGTGCCCGGCCCGTCATAGACCGTGCGGTCGTTGTGATGAAAGTCCCAGCCGTTGATGTCGTCAACGTAGCCGTTGCCGTCGTCATCGAAACCCGGCGCGCCGCCCGCCTCCGCCGCGTTGCGCCAGATGTTGTCGCGCAAGTCTTCATGATTGATGTCAATGCCTTCGTCAATCACGCCGACGACGACGTTGCGGCTTCCGGTCGTCGTGTCCCAAGCCTGTTCCGCATCAATGTCGGCGGTGGGGTGGGAGAGGTTTCTGAGGCCGGACAACTCGGAAAAGCGCGGGTCGTTGGGCAGTGCGGCTTTGCGCCAGATGTAGTTCGGCTCGGCGTAGACGACATCCGGCCTCGCGTTGAGCGCGTCAACCGCCGCCAGCGTCTCTTCGGGTTCGACGCGCGCCAGACGCAAGCCTTCCACGGATTCGGAGACGGCGAACGGCTCGACGCGCAATTCAATCGCGCGCGCCTCTGCGCGTTGGAGCATCAACATCCCCGGCGTCGTGCTTTTGCCGCCTGTCGAATCCTGTCGGAAACGCACCAGCACCTCGCCCGGCACAAACTCCGCACGCAGAGTCTGCGCTTTTGCTTCTTTGCCCGCTTCCACAGCCTGCGAGTCTTCAGACCACTCCGCGCCCGTCATGCGCGGGAGCAACACGGAACAGAGCAGCAACGCCAGCGCGATGAACGCGAAGCGGCGTAAACCAAACACACGTCGAACCTTTGTTTTTAATCCTTGAGACGCCAACGAACTGCTCCTGTTGAGTATGGATAACGGACGGAGTCAATTATAGATGTAAAAAACGGCTCTCCGGTTGGCCGCGCCGCAGGGTGCGGAAACGCGGGAAAGCCGCCTTCAACGGAAACTCATTTTATCTCGTCGGCAGGAAAGATCAACCGTCGCGGGGGTTCGCAGGCGGCTGCTCCGTGCGCGCGGCGCGGCGGCTGTCCTGACGCGGGAGAGGTCAGCTTTTCGCTTGCGGTTCTTTATAGACGGGATGAAAAGTTCGCGTCGTGTGGTCGGTGACGCTCGACGCCGGGAGCGGGTCGGTTGCAGCGGTCATGTAAGTCTGCGCGGGCGGCGCATGGAGTTCCCTCGCTTCGGGTCGCCTCGATTGAGGCGGGAGAGCGGGGGGCGCGACGGGCAGTTGGACGAGGCGCGAGAGGATGCGAATCAGCAGAACGTCGATGACTAAGATCAGGAAAAATCCGGCGGCTCCCATCATCCCCAACAGTTCGGGCGGCAGCGCGCCTCTGGAAAGGCCGTCCAAAGCGACAAAGATGATCGTGATGCCGATGAGGGTCGTCAGCGTGACGGCTGCGCCGATGGTACGCACGGGGCTTTTCAGATCGACGAGCGCAGCTGGAGTCTCCGCTCTGGACGCCAGAGATGCGTTCACCACGCCGCCGCACCGATTGCAATAGTTGAGTCCCGGTTGAATTTCAGCGGCGCACGTCTGGCAATACATAGGCTCTCCGAGGCGTAAACTTTAAGCTGATAAAACGAAGCGCCCGTTCGAAGGTGGACGAAGGAACGGGCGCTTGCTTGGTAAATTTCGCAACCTTCAGCGCATCAAAGCGCGGATGGCGACGAGTGCTAAATAACCGATGGCGACAACGACGGCGAGTTTGATCACGGCCACTGCCAATCCGATGATCATGCCGATGCCGCCGAGCACGATGCCAGCCGCCGCCAATAAAAGCGGCACGCCGATCACCAGCACGACTAAACCGAGTGCGATTATTCCGATAACTCTCCACATATCATTCATCTCATCCACCTCAACTTCCGTCTCCTGAACTAAGACGCGCCGGGCTGGAAAAGTCTGGAAATTTTCTTTCCGTCCCTGCGCTCGCCCTCATATACGAACAACCCTCGACGAACGTTCCATCCAAGACTGCGGATGCGACCGCCTGCATCGCGCTCCCCAACATGCGCTGAAATTATGTTAAGCTATGATAACAAATCTCCCGGTATGCGCCAGAATTTTTTACGCCGGAAACTGCCTTCGCAGGCGGTTTTCATAGCCGACGTTCGACAGGAATTTTAAACGATGCCGCGCCGCAAAACCGACACTTTGTTTGACGAACCCGAGCCGCACGTCGCCGCCGAAGCCGCCACCGATGCTCCGCTCGCGGAGCGGATGCGGCCACGCACGCTCGAAGAATTTGTCGGTCAACGCCATCTGATCGGCGAGGGTCGAATCCTTCGCCGCCTGATCGAAGGCGAGGGCGCGCTGCCGTCGCTCATTCTCTGGGGCGCGCCCGGCACGGGCAAAACGACGCTCGCGCGCCTGCTCGCACGCCACAGCGAAGCGGAGTTCATCCCGCTCTCGGCAGTCTTCTCCGGCGTCAAAGATTTGCGCGCGGCCATCGCCGAAGCCCGCGACACACGGCGCACCGGACGCCGCACAGTGCTCTTCGTAGACGAGATTCACCGTTTCAACAAAGCGCAGCAGGACGCGCTGTTGCCCGCCGTCGAAGACGGCACGGTAACGCTCATCGGCGCGACGACAGAGAACCCTTCTTTTGAAGTGATCAGCGCATTGCTCTCACGCTCGCGCGTCCTCTCGCTCGAACCTCTGAACGAAGATGACCTCGCCGCGCTCATCCGTCGCGCGCTCACGGACGAAGCGAGAGGTCTGGCAAACCTGCACCCGCAAATTTCCGACGAAGTGCTACAGCGTTTCGCACGCGCGGCGGGCGGCGATGCGCGCGTCGCGCTGACAGGGCTGGAAGCGGCGGTCGAATCAACCGCGCCCGACGAACGGGGCGTGCGCCACATCACCGACGAGATCGTCGTCGAAGCTCTGGGGCGTGCCCGTTACGCTTACGACAAAGGCGGCGAGGAGCACTACAATCTCGCCTCCGCCCTGATCAAATCCCTGCGCAACTCCGACGCGAACGCCGCGCTCTACTGGCTCGCGCGCCTCATCGAAGGCGGAGCCGACCCGCTCTTCATCGCGCGCCGCCTCTGTATCCTCGCCTCGGAAGACGTGGGCTTGGCCGATCCGCAGGCCATCGTGCAGGCCGCCGCCGCCGCGCAGATCACCGCGCTCATCGGCCTCCCCGAAGCTCTCTACCCGCTCTCGCAGGCGACGATCTATCTGGCACGCGCGCCCAAGTCCAACTCCGTCAAACGCGCCTACTTCGCCGCCGCCGAAGACGCGCAGGAAACCGCCCGCGAACCGGTGCCGCTGCACCTGCGCAACGCCGTCACACCGCTGATGAAACGCTCCGGTTACGGCAGCGGTTATCGCTACGTCCACGACGACCCG
>DASWNS010000665.1:0-12497 GCA_036399115.1 Pyrinomonadaceae bacterium
AAGGTGTACGGCGTATCAAAGAGGATGTTGGCCTTGTAAGACGTGGGGCCGCCATCAGGACGCGTGCCGAGCGTCGTGCCGTCGAAGGCGAGCCAGGTGGAATCGGTCGGCTCGACGACGAGCGCGGCGTAGAGGCCGTGCTGCTGGTGCGAACTGGGACCGAAGTGGTCGTGCGTGAAGACGGTGCGGATCGTGCGATCCTCGCCCGCGCGGTTGACGAGCGGGTCAGCCCACCAACGCTGGACGGTGGTTTGCGCGCCGATCCACTCGTTGTTCGGACCTGCGCCGAAGGCCGGGTGCGTCTTCGGAGTCAGGATTTGCGTGCCGCCGATTGACTGCTGGTACTTGTTGTTGGCCTCGATGCGTTCGCGCACGATGTCGGGCGCGAAAGTTCCGTCCTCGTAATTCCAACCGTTGCCCGCGCCGTCGGACGAAGTCACGTCGAACTTCACGAGGTGGATGTGCTGGCCGATGATGTCGGTCGGCGTGTAGATCTGGAAGTCGTCGAGGTTGAGCGCGCCGGGCACGAGATTGGTCGCCTTGAAGGTGATGCAATCGCCGGAGTTGGCGCGGAAGAAGAGCGGCTCGGGCGGTCGGGTGCCGTTCAGAGTGTTCGCCACATCCTGTTCGAGCACCATGATGCGCGCCTGCCTGTCATGCCAACCGGCACGGTTCACGGTCATGTCGAACTGGACGTAGGCCGCGCGATAGTTGCGGTTGGGAACAGCTTTGAGCGCGCCTGCGCCGTCGGTGAAATTGGTCGGGCAGGGATCGGCGAACGGTGCGCCCGGTTTCGGCGCGCGTCCGTTGACGAAGAATTTGCCTGCCACGCCCGTCGCCGTGTAGGACGGGTAAGCCGCGCCATCCCAACCGAAGGAGGTGGTGGCCGGTGCGCCGCCTGCGAACAAGCCCTGATGGAAGTTCATCGCTATCTTCTCGGCGGGCGTTCCCGTCTGCGGAAGAATTTCGAGTTTGGCCGAAGTGAGCTTGTGCGCGAAGGCCAGCAGGTTCGGGTCTTTGTTGAGCGAGAGGACGCGCGCGGCGACCGGATCGTTCAATTTGGCGGCGGGGATGGCGGCTGCACCGCTCACGTGCGTCGCCTCAAGAATGCGGTGGCGCGGGAGTCCGCCGTCGTGGTCCATGTCGAGGGGCGGCTGCGGAGCGCGGTGTCCGGGCTGCGCCGCGATGTAGAACGGGTAACCTTTGAACTCTGCCGTCGGCATCGGCGGCATCGGTTTGTTGGGAAGCGGAATGATCGCCGGGTTGGGCGTGCCGCCCGCGATCTCTGCGTCGGGCAGGTTGCGATCCGGCGTGCCCGATTCGAACACGTCGTGAGCGCGCCAGAGTTCCCACATGCCTTGCGCGAAGTGCGGATAGAGGTGGCAGTGGAAGATCGAATCGCCGACGGTCAGGTTGCGATTGCCGGAGCCGCCATAGTTGATCTCGTAGGTGAATGCGCCGCCGGGTCCGATGGTTTGTGAATCGAGATAGGTTGAGCCGTCTTCGCGCGATTCGTGCAGCCATTGATGTGCGTGCAGGTGGAAGACGTGCGTTTCTTTCGGACCGGCGTGCAGGTTGCGGAAGCGCACAGGGTCGCCCATGTAAGAGTGGTGAACGTTGGAAGGATCGTCCGGGTAGAGAGCTTCGACCGCTTTGCCGGTTGAGTCTTTACGAACGTTCATCGCCGGGTCGCCGTTCGCCCACGATTCGAGGAAGAACTCTTCGAAGGCGCAATCGGGACAGTTGGCCGCCGGACCAACCTTCTTTTTGACGGCCAGAATTTCCGCGCCGAGGCCGCCCGAACCGTAGTTGATGGCGAAGCCGTCGCGGACGCCGTGAAAGAGTTCCTGATTGAGTTCGGGGAACGCCTGCACGGTCTTCGTCTCGTCGTGGAAGATGACGGTGAACTCGCGGAACGCTTCGCCGCAAGTGCCGCTCGGCGGCGCGTTTTCGCAATTCTCACCAAAGTTGGAGATGATCGCATTGAGATCGCTATAGATGATCTCGTTTGAAGCGTTGAGCATGCCGAGGATCGGCTGATTGTCCGTGCCGAGTTTGTCGTAGTTGATGATGGGCGTGCCGTTCGGGTTCGTGCCCGTTTTCACAGCCGTCAACTGAGCCGCCGTGACTTGCGAGCGATACCACTTGGAGCCGCGCGGCTGGACGTTGATCGAGCCGAACAGGCCGAGATCGAGTTGGCCGCCGTCGGCCTCGCCGCCAGAGACAGTGCCCATCGAATACATGAAGAACTGTCCCTGCTTTTCGGCGTACCACTTGTAAGTGACCGTCGAGCCGGGCGCGGCCAGCGAAGAGGCGTTGTTGCCCACGTTCGCGCCGTCCGAGGCGATGCTGAGATACTCCAGACCGTTGACGTGCATCGAGGCGGCGCGCGTCGCGGGGGTGTCGTTCTTCTGCATCTTGATGTTGCCGTCCTGAATGACGTTGCCGTTTTCGTCAATCACGTTCACCTGACCGTTGGTGAGCGTGCGGAGTTTGTTCTGCGAGAGGTCGTAAGAGATCGTGCCTTCTTTCGGGATGAAGAAAGGCGGCTTGTCGAAATAGGCCAGCCGCGACGTGCCGTTGGCCGCGTTGATGGCGTCAAGCCCGTCGCGGGTCGGCGTCAGGAGGTTGGTGAAGTTGACCGTCAGGCAGTCGCCTTCGTTGGCGCGCAGGACGAGCGGGCGCGGGCGTTTGCCCGGTTTCAGGCGGACGTTACCGGCGACGAAGCCTTTCGTCGCATCAATGACCGTCACGTCGCGCTTGAGCGCGTACATCATGCCAGCCGGGTTGAACGCGCCGAAGCGGTTGTAGGTGTACAACTGATCGAGCGCGACCACGTTGGCCGTGACCGTGCGGCTGCACTGCGGAATCGCAGCCGTCTGCTGGACGGCGGCGGCGGTGATGGCTGCCGTCAACGCTGCGGCGGTGGTGATGGGCGCGGCAGCGGCGGCGGTCGTGGTTGTCGTCGTCGCGGTTGTTGGTGCGGCGGCGGTCACCGTGCCGGAAGCGGGGCTGCCCGCTTCGTTTGCGGCGGGCGCGCCGGTCGCTTCGGGTGTGGTCGCAGTCGCGTTCGACGGCGTGACTGACGGGTCGCTGGCGTTCACTTTCGCCGGTACGGCATCACCCGTGCGGGAAAGTTCGGCGTTGGTATCGCCGGGGAGACGCGTGGCGCTCAAGGAAAAATGTTGCCTGGCGGATAGCTGCTGCGCCAAGGCCGGACTGCTGGCGAGCACGATCAAGCCGACCAGCAGCAAACAACTGCTGACAAGCTTCGACCATGCGCCGCTTCTCCTGTGCCCCTTCATATAGTAATTCTCCTTATCGGGTAAATGGACGGATAATCTGGCTCGCTCTGCTGCCACCAGCCTGTGAGGCCGAGCCGTTTCATGTTGCAGGTAGTTCAATTTAATCAACGCGCCTTCCCTCCCTCATTTCTTTCGATCCGAAGGTTGTCGAAGACGACTGTATCGTTCGGCGCGGACGCCGTGGCCTTCTGGCCGACCAGCAGGACTTGCAAGCCGGTAATGTCGAACGGAGTGGGGTACGCGGCCTGCGTGGTCCACGTTGCGCCGTCCGGGCTGGTTTCCCAACTGACGGTATCGGCTGCGCGGTTGTGGCGGAAACGCCAGAAGCGTTGCTGCGTCGCGTTGTAAGGAACAGACGTTTGCGTCACGACGCCGCCCACAGACCGTTGCGTGATGAGTGTGCCGCTGGTGCTCACGCCTAACATCAGGTAATTGCCGCTCGTGGCACGCAGCGCGTAGAAAGTGGCGAACCCGTTGGTCGTCGGGACGGCGACGGTTTGGACGGCGACGCGCGCGTCGGTCAAGTCAATGGTCGTGGCCGACACGTAGCCGTCGTAGCCGGGCATGGCGGCGGCGGGCGTGATCTCCAGCCGCCCGTTCTGTTCGACGATGTTGGAGCCGGACGTGGCGAGCGTGTTCCACTTGGCGGCGCGCACGTTGTCGTTGAAGTTGTCGCTCAGAGGGAAGAGCGGGCGATAGCGTTCGACGCGGAAGTTGTCGAAGATGGCCGTGCCGGGAGCGGCGTTGGTCGTGCCGGTTGCGCCCGCGCCGAATCCCGTCCGCACCGCGCCGAGCGAGAAGGCCGGGGTGACTGTCTTGCGCGTCGTCCAGGTCACGCCGTCCGCGCTCGTGTCGAAGCTGACGGTGTTGGCGTCGATGTCGTGACGGAAACGCCAGTAACGAATGGTCGCGTCCCACGCCAACTGTGTGCGGTCGGTGACTCCGTTGATCGTCGAGTCGCAGGTGAACAAATTCGCGCCGACGGCGAAGACGAGGCCGTTGCTGTCGTCGATATAAAGTTTGAAGTAAGTCCAGACTGCGCCCGCCTGGCTCGCGGGTTGCACTTCGACTTGCAGTGTCTTGTCTCTGAAGTCGAAAGGTCCCGCCATCTCCAGACCGTTGTAGCCGGAGGTGTTCGGCTGCGGCGTCACTTCGAGCTGCCCGTTCTGCTCGCTCACAACCGTCGGCGAAGCCGGGTCGTTCACTACCCACATCTGCGGATGGATGGCGTTGTCGTTGAAGTTGTCGGCCATGGCGACGTACGTGGTGGGGTTCGGCTCCTGCCAGAGGTTGTCGAAGATGACCGTATCGCTCGGCGAGGTCGCAGTGGCTTTCTGGCCGGTGAGCACGACCTGCAAGTTGGTAACGGGAAACGGCGTCGCGATGCTGCGATGTATAGTCCACGTCGCGCCGTCCGGGCTGGTTTCCCAATTCACCGTGTCGTCGGAGCGGTTGTGACGGAAACGCCAGAAGCGTTGCTGCGTCGCGTTATAAGGAAGCTGCGAGTTCGTCACGACGCCGCCCACAGACTGTTGCATCAAGAACGTGCCGCTGCTGACGACACCCAACAATAAGTAGTTGCCGCTCCCGTCGGCCAAGCCGTAGAAAGTTGCGAACCCGTTGGTGGTCGGGACCGAGACGGCTTCGACGCTCATGCTCGTATCCGTCAGGTCGATGGCGGTAACTGACTTGTAGCCGTCGTAGCCGGGCATGGCGGCGGTGGGTGTGACCTCCAGACGCCCGTTCTGCTCGGCGATGTTGGAGCCGGGCGTGGCGAGCACGCCCCATCTGGCGTCGCGCACGTTGTCGTTGAAGTTATCGCTGAGGGTGATGCCCGTGTAGGCCAGCAGGTTCTGCGAGCCTTCGCCGGGGTTGATCACCTGTCCGGGCGTCGCGCTGTTCCTGATAGCCTGACCGACCGCATCGGGAGCATCGCCCGGACGCGTGCTCAAATATCTGGCCGCAAGACCGCCGACGATGGGAGCCGCCGAAGAGGTGCCCGAGCGGATGGAGGTGGCCGCATCGCCCGTGACGTGCGCCGAGACGATGTCCACGCCCGGCGCAAACACGTCAACCGACGCGCCGAAGTTCGAGTTGGGCGAACGGTTATCGTTCTGGTCGGTCGCGCCCACCGTGATCGCCTCCGGCACGCGCGCAGGCGTCCGCAAACTCGCGTCGCCCGTGTTGTTGCCCGCCGCCACTACCGTCGTGACGCCCGCCGCGATCAAATTCTTGACGGCAATATCCATCGTGCCGTTGACGGAGGTGGAGACGATGGTGATGAAGCTCAAGTTGGCGACGGCAGGTTTGACGTGATTACCCGCCACCCAGTCAACGCCTGAGATGATGCGCGCGAGCGTGCCGCCATTAGCGCAGTCGAGCACGCGCACCGACCACAGCTTCACGCCCTTCGCCACGCCGTACGTGTTGCCGCCGAGCAGGGCTGCGACGTGTGTGCCGTGCCCGTTGCAGTCCGCTCCGGTGCCGCCCGCGATGTAGTCATAAGCGAAGGCAGCGCGTCCGCCGAACTCCTGATGCGTGTAGCGAATGCCGCCATCGATGATGTAGGCGTTGACGCCCGCGCCGTTGGCTTCATAGGTGTAGGTGTTGCTCGGAGCGGGGGTGCGCTGGTCGAGGCGGTCGAGTTGCCAGGGCGCGTTCGTCTGCGTTGATGCTCCCTGAACCTCTGCGTCTTCCTCTATGAACTCTACTTTCGGATGGCGGCTGAGAGCCTCTGCCGCCGCTTCGTTCATCTCCACGGAGAAGCCGCGCAAGGCGTTCCGGTAAGTGAAGCCGATGGTTCCGCCGTGCAGGCGCACCAGACGTGCGGCTTCTTCGCCGACCTGTTCGCGCCTGACGCTCTCGTTGAAGACCACGATGTATTGATTCTTGATTGCGGCGGCGTTCCGGCGCAGTTTGCCCTGCGAAACTTCAGGGCGCTGCGCCTGCGTGTGTGAGGGAACAAGTGCAATCGCGCACACACCGATGATCAAAAGTAAGGCTGCCAATCTCTTCATTGTTTTCCTTTGTATTCCCGCCTTGATTCCCATCCCTTGCCACAGCGCGCCGGGGTGGACGCGCCCGCCGTAGTCTCAACGAGTCAAGTCCCTGTGCTTTAAGTTGTTAATCGCAGGCGCGTCTATAACGCCTGCCAATCGGGATAGAAGTCGTCAGCGGTTGAAGGATCGACGCCGTTACCCGTGTTGAAAGTGATCCTGATGCGGTTGCCGCCGTCTGCATCCATGATGTAAAGCTCGCCCTTGCCGTCGTCCAAACCGCTCTGGAAAACAATGCGGCTGTCATCCGACGACCAGGAAGGGTTGTATTCGTAGGCGGCGTTGTTCGAGAGATTCACACGCCCGCTGCCGTCTGCGTTCATCACGAAAATCTGGTCTGTGTGTGCAGCATTGCCGCCGTCGAAGACGAACGAAAGCTGCGCGCCGCTACCAGACCAGGCGGGGTAGTAATCGTTGTTCGCCCCGGTTGCACCGAGATTATTAGTGATGTTCACCTGATTGCTGCCGTCGGCGTTCATCGTGAAGATTTCGATGTTGTCGTAGGCGACGGGAGAGCCACGGAAACTGGGAAACGCGATCTTCGTGCCGTCCGGCGACCACGTCGGATCGATATCCGCGCCGGGGCTGTTGGTGAGACGCCGCTCGTTCGTGCCGTCCACGTTGATGACGTAGATTTCCCAATCGCCGTCGCGGCTGGAACGGAAGGCGATCTGCTTGCCGTCGGGCGACCAGGCGGATTCCGCGTTATGCCCCGTCTGGTTGCTGGTGATGCGTCTGACGTTCGTGCCGTCGGCGTTCATCACGTAAATCTGATAGTAGAGATCGTCGCCGCGCCCGCTCGTGAAAGCGATCTGCGTGCCGTCGGGCGAATACTCCGGCCAGTAGTCGTCGCTGTAATCGTGTACGGTGAGGCGCGTCTCTTCGCTGCCGTCCGGGTTGATGGAGTAGATTTCAAACTGGCCGTCCCGATAGCTGGAGAAAGCGATCTTGCCGTTCGGCCTGTAGAGCAACAGGTTCGGCGAGCCTGCGCCGATGTTCGGTATCTTGCCGGGCGTCGCGTTGCTCGTGATGGCTTTGCTGACGGAGGCCGGACTCGCTTGCGGGTTGCCGCTCAGGTAACGCGCCGCCATCCCTGCGACGAAGGGCGCAGCCGAAGAGGTGCCGGAACGCTGCGCGATGGCCGTATCGCTCGTGACGTGCGCCGAGAAGATGTCCACGCCGGGCGCGAACACGTCAACCGCCGCGCCGAAGTTCGAGTTGGGAGATTGATTGTCGTTCGGGTCGGTCGCGCCGACCGTGATCGCTTCCGGCACGCGCGCGGGCGAGCGCAGAGAAGCGTCGCCCGTGTTGTTGCCCGCCGCGACGACCGTGGTGACGCCCGCCGCGATCATGTTACTGACGGCAACGTCAATGGTGCTGTTCGCCACGATGGTGATGAAGCTCAAGTTGGCGACGGCAGGCTTAACGTGGTTGGCTGTGACCCAATCCACACCCGCGATGATGCGCGCGAGCGTGCCGCCATTGGCGCAGTCGAGCACGCGCACCGACCACAGCTTCACGCCCTTCGCCACGCCATACGTGTTTCCGCCGAGCAGGGCTGCGACGTGTGTGCCGTGCCCGTTGCAGTCCGCTCCGGTGCCGCCCGCGATGTAGTCATAAGCGAAGGCCGCACGTCCGCCGAACTCCTGATGCGTGTAGCGAATGCCGCCGTCGATGATGTAGGCGTTGACGCCCGCGCCGGAGTTAGCGTAGCTGTACTTCGTGTCGAGCGGGAGATGGCGTTGGTCTATGCGGTCTAAAGCCCACGACGGGTTGGTCTGGACCGATGCGCCTTCGACGACGGCATCTTCCTCGACATAAGCGACGTGCGGGCTGCGGCTAAGCGCGACGGCCTGTGCCTCGTTCATCTCGACCGAGAAACCGCGCAAGGCAGTTTGATATGTGTAGCCGAGCTGGCCGCCGTGCTCGCGCGCCAGTTGCCGTGCGAACGCGGCGACGCGACCAGCCGGAACGCTTTCGTTGAAAACTACTATGTAATTATTCGGGATCGCGCTTTCGTTTTTACGGAGGCGATTCTCAGAGTCGGATTCTTGTCCGAGCGCGAGTTGGGGAACAAGCGCAATGGCTCCGAATATCACTAGCAATGCGAGGGTCTTCTTCATCGATGTCTCCGTGTTGTCTTAAATCAATGGGGCTAACAAACATGGGGGCGTCGTTAGATTCAGTTCCTTACATCGGTTGCCAGACGGGGTCGTAATCCTCAGCCGCGTTGGTGGTCAGCCTTATGGGGTTGCTGCCGTCGGCGTTCATGATGAATAACTCGTAGTTGTAGTTGCTGCCGGCGTCTCTCATGAAGAGAATCCGGTCGCCGCCCGGCGACCACTGCGCTGCGACATTCCCGTACGCCTCCTGCGAAGAGAACGTCAACCTCAGAGGGCTGGTGCCGTCGGGATTGATTGTGTATAGCTCGGTGAAACCGTAGGGGCTGCCGTTGTAGCGCGTGCTTCCCATGACGAGCGTTTTACTATCGGGCGACCAGTCAGGCTCGAAATCGCCCGCGCCGTAGTAGGGCGTGATAGGCAGTACGTTCGTCGCCGCGCTGCTGCCGTCGGCGTTCACCACCCACACGTCGTAATGCTCCTCGTAACTGGGGGTGTAAAAGTAGCTCGCGAAAGCGATCTTTCGACCATCCGGCGACCAGTCCATGTAGTTCTCATCGACGCGAGCGGCGGTCAGGCGAATTTGATTGGTGCCGTCGGCATTCATCACGTAATGCTTAGTCAGGCCGTCGCGGAAGCTGCGAAAAGCTATCTTGTTTTCGGTGGGCGACCACATCGGGTCGTACTCCGGCGATACGCTGCGCGTCACGTTCACCTGATTGGTGCCGTCGGCATTCATCACGAAAACATCGAAGTTGCCGTCGCGCTTGCTGATGAAGGCGATGCGCTGGCTGTCAGGCGACCACGTCGGGGCTTGGTCGGCATACGTGCTGGTGGTAAGCCTCGTCAGCCCGCTACCATCGCTGTTCATCACGTAAATATCGCCCGCGCCCGTGCGATTGCTCTGGAAGGCTATTTTCCGCCCGTCCGGCGACCAGACGACGGGTAGGTCTTTTGCTGTGTGCAGCGAGATGTTCTTCGGATTGCTCCCGTCGGAGTTCATCAGATAGAGTTCCCAGTTGCCATCACGCATACTGGAAAAAGCGATCTTGCTGTTGGGTTTGAAGAGAACCAGATTCGGTGTGCCAACTCCCGCATTCAACACTTTGCCCGGCGTCGCATTCGACGTGATCGCCAGACTCACCGCCGCCGTCGTTTCGTTCGGATTCGCGCTCAGATAACGCGCCGCCGAACCCGCCACAAAAGGCGCCGCGAACGACGTGCCCGAACGCACGCTCGTTGAAACGTCGTCGAAGTGCGACGCAGAGATGATGTCCACTCCCGGCGCATACACGTCTACCGCCGCCCCGTAGTTAGAGAACGGCGCTTGATTGTCGTACTGGTCTGTCGCCGCCACCGTGATCGCTTCCGTCACCCGTGCGGGCGAACGCAAACTCGCCTCGCCCGTGTTGTTGCCCGCCGCGACGACGGTAGTGACGCCCGCCGCGATCAGGTTCCGCACGGACAGGTCAATCGTGTCGCTGCCCACGACGGTGATGAAACTCAGGTTCGCCACCGCCGGTTTGACGTGATTCGCGGCCACCCAGTCAATGCCCGCCAACACGCGCGCCGTCGTCCCCTGATTCAGACAGTTCAGGACGCGCACCGCCCACAACTTCGCGTCCTTCGCCACGCCGTAGGTCTTGCCGCCGATGACGCCCGCCACGTGCGTGCCGTGTCCGTTGCAGTCCACGCCGTTGCGCCCGTCGGCCACGTTGTCGTAAGCGAAGAGCGCGCGCCCGCCGAACTCCTGATGCGTCAGGCGAATGCCGCCGTCGATGACATAGACGTTGGCGCCCGTACCGGCATTGAGATAGGTGTAGGTGGTGTCGAGCGGAAGGTTGCGCTGGTCAATGCGGTCGAGTGCCCAGGACGCTCCCGTCTGCGTCGCCGCGCCTTCGACCAGCGCATCTTCTTCGACGTAAGCGACGTGCGGATTGTGGCTGAGGGCGATGGCCTGTGCCTCGCTCATCTCGACGGAGAAGCCGAGCACGGCGTTCTGGTAGGTGAAGCCGAGTTGGCCGCGATGCTCACGCGCCAGTTGGGCGGCAAACGCCTCGACGCGAGCCGCCGGGACGCTATCGTTGAACACGACGATGTAACTATCGGAAATCGCGCCGTCGCTTTTACGCAGGCGACCCTGGGAATTGAGGTTTTGTCCGAGCGCGAGTTGGGGAACCAGCGCGAGTAAGCAGAACGACAGGGAGAGAACTTTCAGGAACTTCATCAAATATCCCCTATAAATTTTGTGTGGGTGGCGGCGCAAAGTTAACTTGTTCAGGTAAGCCAGCGAGACAGCAAACGGCTTGTCTCCGCGACCCAAACTTCCGCCCGTAAATCCGGCGTAGAAGCTAACCCGCTCATCCGGTAATAGTTGTTGTGAAGCGTTGGTAACGGTGCGAGCCGGAAACGACTTTATCTAGCCTTCTACTTCGACAAAATCGTTATGAGTTCGCTGTTAGGGGGTTTGTCTCCGACTTGCGGCTCTATCTAGTGCAAGCAGCGTTCCGCAAGGTTGTAGAGCCTTAAATATAGACAGGACATGGTTTAGCGGAAACAAAGGGTGGCAGGGCAAAAGGCGTGCGTGTTTCACTATGAAACTCGCGCCCGGCACGAGTTTCATAGTGAAACAAAATATAAATACAAGCATTTCGCAACAAAGCGCGTCCGCCGCCGCTAAATGTTGCAGACGCATTCTGGAGACTGGCGGGCAGTTGCGACTTCCGCGAGACTCAAATTCAGCCGCTCACTTATCTCTTTGATAATGCTGGATTTACCTGTAGGAGTTGAACTTAGCGGGCGCGGGCGGGAAATTTTGCGGCGGAGACTGGCGGCCATGAGTAGTCTTTCCGGCTCCGGCTCGACGCCGCGTGTTTTATTTTGTGTCTGCGCCGGGTGGGCGTCGAAGTTTTGGGCACGCGCCGGGGTAGGCTTGTGCGCGGCGGGATTAGTTGTTGATCAGTTTGAATCGCTTCAATTTGCGGTAGAGGGTCGGCCTGTGCATCTGGAGTATCTGCGCGGTTTTTTTGACGTTGCCTCCGGCGCGTTCGAGCGTCTGGGCGATGGCTTCGCGCTCGATCTCTTCGAGCGTGAGATGCGGCGGGATGAGGCACTTTGATTGACCCGCCCCGGCGGAGTTCAGGTGTTCCGGCAGGCTCTCGATGGTGAGTTGTTCCTCCTGACAGAAAAGGACTGCGCGCTCGACGACGCTCTCAAGTTCGCGTATGTTGCCCGGCCAGTCGTAGCGCATCAGGAGCGAGAGCGCGGGTTGCGCGATGCCGCGAATCGGCTTGTGATACTTCTCCGCGTAGCGTTGCAGAAAATGGTCTGCGAGCGGGAGCAGGTCGTCGGGTCGCTCGCGCAGAGGGGGGACAGTGATCTTGACGGTGCTGATGCGGAAGTAGAGGTCTTCGCGCAGGAGTCCTTCGCGCGTGGCCTGCGCCGTGTTGCGATTGGTGGCGGAAACCAGACGGAAATCAACCGGGATCTCCTGCTCGTCGCCGAGACGGCGCAGTTTCCGTTCTTGCAGCACGCGCAACAGTTTGGCTTGCAGGTGTGCGGGCATCTCCGCGATCTCGTCCAGGAGGAGCGTGCCGGAAGCGGCGGCTTCGATCAAGCCGCGCTTGTCGCGGTCGGCTCCGGTAAACGCACCCTTCTTGTAGCCGAAGAGTTCCGACTCGATGAGATCGGGCGGGAATGCCGCGCAATTGATGCGTATGAAAGGGCGGCTCGCACGTTTGCTCTGGAGGTGAAAGGCGGTAGCGATCAGTTCTTTGCCCGTGCCCGATTCGCCTTCGATGAGGACGGAGGCTTCCGAGGGCGCAGTGGCGCGAATAGTCTCGTAAATCTGCCGCATCTGCGGGCTGCGTCCGATGATGCCGTAGGCTTCCTTTTCCTCTCCGAGCGTACGCTTGAGCACGCGGTTCTCCTGTTTGATCCCTGCAAACTGGAGCGCGCGTTCGGTAAGCATGATGATCTCGTCGGGCGTGAAAGGCTTTTCGACGTAGTAGTACGCG
>DASWNS010000666.1:0-12507 GCA_036399115.1 Pyrinomonadaceae bacterium
CGGTCTGAACTTCGTCCAGAACGTGCCGCCCGCAGCGCGCGCCGCCTACGAGTCGGCTCTCAAACTGCTCAGAGACGCGCGCACGCCCGATGCGCTCGCCGCGCTGCAAGAAGCCGTCAAAATTTTCCCGGACTACTTCGACGCGCGCTTCCTTCTCGCCGCCGAGTACAGCAAAGGCGGCAAACTCACCGAAGCGATCACGGAGTTGAACGAGGCGCAGCGCATCAACTCGAAGGATGATCGCGTGTGGCACGCGTTCGGCGGAGTGTTGATGCAGCAACGCAAATTCGCCGTGGCGGCGCGCGTCTTTGCCGAAGCGGCGCGGCTGAGTCCGAGCGATCCGCAGTATCACTTGCTACAGGCCACGGCCTTGATCGAACAGGCCGCGTCTATCGAGCCAGCCAAAGCCGACGAGCGTGACTACGCTTTCGCCGAAGCCGAGAAGTCGCTCGCACGCGCCGACCAACTGAGCGCACGCAAACTCGCCGCCGTCCACCTCCAACGCGCACGCCTCTACGAGAAGCGCGGCGACCGCGCACGCGCCGCCGACGAACTTGAGCGCTACCTGCGTCAATCGCCCGAACTCAAAAACGCCGCCGCCATCCGTCAAGCGATCAAAACCCTGCGCACGTCCGCGAGCGACAAGAAGACACCTTAGGAATCAAGGATGAACAAGAATGAACGCGGAAGGATGAACGATGAGTGAAAGTATCAATTCGCCGTCCGGCTTTCTTATTCATCGTTCCGCGTTCATCGTTTCGCGTTCATCCTTCGCTGTCGCGCCTTGCCCCTGCGCCGCTTGGAGAGGAAAATACGTGTATGGCAGACGACCGCGAAATTAAAGACCTCGAACGCACGCTCGAACAGATCTGGGAAGTGGCGCGCAGGTTCGGCCTCGATCCGTTCCCCACGCGCTTCGAGATCGTGCCCGCCACGGTGATGTATGAAGTCGGCTCTTACGCCCTGCCCGGTCGCTATTCGCACTGGACGTTCGGCAAAGCCTATCATCGCATGAAGACGATGTACGACTTCGGCCTCTCGAAGATTTACGAGGTGGTCATCAACACCAACCCGTCCTACGGCTTCCTGCTCGAAACCAACAGTCCCATCCAGAACAAACTCGTGATGGCGCACGTGCTCGGCCACGTGGACTTCTTCAAAAACAACGTCTACTTCTCGAAGACCAATCGCCGCATGGTCGAAAGCGTCTCTTCGCACGCGGGGCGCATGAGCGCCTACGAATTCAAGTACGGGCGCAAGACGGTCGAAGAGTTTTTAGACGCCGTGCTCTCCATTGAAGAACACATCGACCCGAACTTCTTCATCAAACAGGATCGCCCCGTGCAGACCCCGGAACAGCAGCGCGCAGGAGTTCCCAAAGAAGGCCGCTACGACGATCTCTGGAAACTCGGCGAGCCGAAAGGCGCGCCCTCCGTGCCCGCGCCCGAACTCCCGCGCGGCGAGCGTCTCCCCGAAAAAGACCTCCTCTACTACATCATGCGCAACTCGCCCTCGCTCGAAGACTGGCAGCGCGATGCGATGGGCATGATTCATGAAGAGATGGAATACTTCATCCCGCAGATGCAGACGAAGGTGATGAACGAAGGCTGGGCGTCGTTCCACCATGCGCGGATCATGCGCGAACTCGATCTGTCGGATCGTGAACTGCTGGAGTTTGCCGAACTCCACGCGGGCGTCGTCTCCCCGCAGAAAGGGCAATTGAACCCTTACTATCTCGGCTACAAAATCTTCGAAGACATCGAGCGGCGTTGGAACAACCCGACCGCAGAGGAGCGCGAGCGTTTCGGGCGCAAAGGCGGCGAGGGGCGCGAGAAGATTTTCGAAGTGCGCGAACTCGACAACGATGTCTCTTTCCTGCGCAACTACCTGACCGAAGAGTTGTGCGAGGAGTTGGACTTGTTCGTCTATGAACTCGTGGAAGAAGAAGAATGGACGGTGACGGAGAAGCGTTGGGAGCGCGTGCGCGATCAACTCGTCTCGAACATGACCAACTTCGGTCATCCCTACATCGTCGTCGCCGACGGCGACTACAACCGCAACCGCGAACTCTACCTCAAGCACCAGTACGAAAGCGCGGAACTCGACGCCTCCTACGCGCGCAAAGTCCTCGAATACGTCTATCGCCTCTGGGGTCGCCCCGTCCATCTCGAAACCACCGCCGACGGCGAGCCGGTCGTCATGCGCTACAACGGCGAAGAGCACGCCGAAGACTAACCCGGCGTAAATAATCACCTTGAGTTAATCGTGCGACGGGGAGACGAAAAAAATTGTCGTCAGGATGATAGTTTTCGCTTCGATTTTCCGCCTTAAGAATTAAGACAAATCGAATGGCCGCGCTTCCTCCGGTCATTAACATTATTGCCAGCTTAATTCTCAAGTGAGAAGGAGAATGGAACATGCGAAACAACTACCTCCCGGCGACCGCGAAGAATTTCAGAACGATGCTGTTCATCCTGTTAATTGCGCTTACCGGCATACAGACGCCCGGCGTGGATGCCTTCGCGCAGAGGCAGACCGCGCCGACCGCACTGAGCGCAGAATTAAAGAGCTCCACCGAGGCCAAGCGCGTGCTCGCCAACATCGGCTCAAGAGACTTCAAACGAATCAGGGATGCAAGATTGCGTGCGGCGACGAGTCGCGCTGTAGATGCTTTGAAGGCGGTTGCGAGAAACACCTCGGCGGCGCGCGAAGCGGCTCTGGTCGTTAAATTCAACCGCACCGTCAAGGATTTAAAGTCGCTGGCAAAACCCTCCACGGAGTTTCAGGAGTGCGACAATCAGTACAATCTCTGCATCGAGATATGCAAGGAGATCGGCAGCGACTGCGATCTCTGCGGCTTCGGACAGTACGGATGCTACCTGAATAAATTGGCTATAGAGATGACGAAAGACCCGCTTGACCCGACGCCGTAACTGATTCGTCGCCGAGGCAAGATTGAAGTCGGAGAGGAGAGAGGATGAGTCGCCGCAGCGCGTTCGTCAAAGAGAGCCTCATCCGCGCCGAGCCTGCGCGCGTCTTCGCGTTTCACGAACTGCCGGACGCGCTCGCGCGCCTCACGCCGCCGTGGGAATCTTCACGCGTGGTTCAAGCGGCAAAGATTTCCGAAACGGGTTCGGAGGCCATCGTCGAGACGCGCATCCTCGGCATCATCCCCGCGCGCTGGGTTGCGCGCCACACGATTTACGATCCGCCGCGCCTGTTTGAAGACGTGCAGGTCAAAGGACCTTTCCGTTTCTGGCGTCATCGTCATCTCGTCGAGCCGCACGCCGAGGGCAGCATCCTGCGCGACGAGATCGAATACGAGCCGCCGTTCGGCCTTGTCGGTCAACTCGTCAAACCATTCCTCATCACCCCGCGACTCACGAAACTCTTCGACTATCGCCACGCCGCCACCCGCGCCTGGTGTGAGAAAGAGAAGTGATGAAAGAAAAGTGATGAGTAATGAGTGATGAGTGATGAGCTAAAACAACAGCCTTGTCTTTCACTCATTACTCATTACTCATCACTCATCACTTCTTCCTTGTCACTTGTCACTGAGGTTGAGTGCGTGGCCGACCGAGGGGTCGCGACGGACGCGCCAGATTTTCGAGTCGAGATAGTAGTGGATGAAAGCGTAGCCCCAGAAGAAGGCTGCGACGAGTTGTGTGAGAAGTGCCGCGCGCCCGCTCGTGTGGCTGATGTACTGTCGCGGCACCTGATACCAGAGGCCGAAGAGGATGCCGAAGGCCAGATAGTAGATGAGTCTGCGGCTGATGAGTTCTGCCGCGCCGTAGCGCGCGCGCCCTTCGCCGCCCCCGGCGTACTTGCGATTGTGAAACCAGATGAGGCGATGATATTGCAGGTTGTGATAGACGGTGAGAATGGCGACGATGGCGATGGGCTTGTGGGGCATCGGCGTTAAGAGCACCGCCCAGTGCATCGGCACGCAGGCGGCGAGCAGCAGGTACTTCGGCACGTCGAGCGGTTGTCTCTGCACGGCGCGCTGCGCCTGCCGGAGCGTCCACAGAAGCGCGACGCAGACGGTCGCCGCGAGCAACGCGGTTTCAAGATAAGCGATGCCGCCCGACAGTTTCGCGGGGACGCGCGCCAACGCTTCCGGGTCGCGCGCCACGAAGGCGACGAAGGGATAAGAGAGCGCGAGGAGGATAAAGAGCCGGTCGAGCGCGTTGTCAACGGGCGCGAGGTCGGCGTTCTTCTTTTTGTAGAGCACCATGAAACCGTAGTGCTGCTTGACGAGATGGTAATAAGCCCAGAGCGCGGCGAGGAAGAAGAAGACGAGGCCGAGTCCGGCCAAGACCAGCAGGGGGCCGACGGCGAAGAAGGCGAGCGACCCCCAGAGCAGGCGCGCACGCGCACGCCGCTCCTCGCGGTCGAAGTAGGTGCGCGAGAACGTGCCGAAGACGTGCGGCGCGTCGATCAATATCGCCCATGCCGCCACCATCGGCACGAGCGGCACGATGCCGCCGACGTAGAGCGCGAAGAGCGCGTAGCTCGACACGACCGACCCGATGAACCACACGAGATCGTCGCGCGCGCTGATGATCCAGCGCACGGACAGAGAGCGCGCCTGCGCCCCGACAGGTGCGATAAGCGTGGCCGCGCTGGTCGTGGTGTTGGAGGTGGTGGCCGACATGAAAAGTTCCTGTGCTTCGGGGTTGCCCGCTGTTGGCACGCGCGCTGTGTTGGACACGCGACGCGCGCTCGCTTCATAATCTGCCGGAAGATTCAGACGCGCGCGGAGACGAATTTTAGCATAACGGCGAGGCCGCGCGCGGCCTTGTAAGTTGAGAGGAAACGGATGCCGACTAACGACGAAGCCCTGCACGCTCTGCTGGCAAAACTTTTTCAGGCGCACCCCTGGCACGGCGTCGTGCCCGGCGGCAAGGACGCGCCCTCAATCGTCAACGCATACATCGAGATTGTCCCCACCGATGCGGTCAAGTATGAACTCGACAAGCCTTCGGGACACCTGCGCGTCGACCGTCCGCAGCGTTTCTCCTCGATGTGCCCGACGCCTTACGGCTTCATCCCGCAAACCTACTGCGGCCAGACGGTGGCTGCGCTCTGCGAAGCGCGTGTCGGGCGGACGGGGATTCGCGGCGACGGCGACCCGCTCGACATCTGCGTGCTCACCGAGCGACCCGCCGCGCACGGCGACTTCTTCGTCCGCGCCCTCCCCATCGGCGGCCTGCGCATGATCGACGGCAACGAGGCCGACGACAAGATCATCGCCGTCCTCGAATCCGATGTCACTTACGGCCACCTGCGCGACATCGCCGACGCCCCAACCGGACTCATAGATCGTCTCCAACATTACTTCCTGAGTTACAAGCAACTGCCGCAGGAAGCCCCGCGCCACGTGGAGATCGCGGAAGTCTATAGACGCGAAGACGCCTGGGAAGTGATCCGCCGGAGCGTAGAGGATTACCGCGAGCGTTTCGGCGCGCCCGAAACGCGCATCGCGGAGTTGCGGCGTTTGTTAATAGATAAGGGATGACTTTTAGAGCCGGTGAGAAGAGGATAAAAACCTTCACCGGCGCAAGCGCAGAGAGGGCGCAGAGAAAAGATTCACTCTTTCTCTGCGCCCTCTCTTTGTTTGAGGGGATGAGTTGCGAAAGGAACAAGCAACTTGAAAGGAACGGCTTAACGCTGCTCCGTCTTCTCTATCACGCCGCACTTCGGACAGACCAACTCCCGGCGTGATTCGTCGCGCCAGCGCGCGAGCGACGAGACGGAGAGTTGCGGTTCGCGTTCTTCCGCTTCGCCTTCGCTGAAAAAACGAGCGCGTGCGCCGTTCGTCTCCGGCACACGCGCTGCTGTCTCTTCCCGTCGGCAATGGCGGCACGTCCAACCGTAACCGTTGTTGACGAAATGTTTCATAAACCCGGAGGCCGGAGGTCGGAGTCAGTTGAAGACAAGAACCGATCTCTACTGATCTCTAACCTCCGACCTCTGACCTCTACTCCGGCTATCTTCTCAAAACGCCGCGCCGGTCGGGCAAGAGGCGCACGGGAACTTTGGTGCGGCGGTTATCGCGGAACACCTCCACCTGCACGACATCGTTGAATTGATGCTTGTCGAGGATGCGGTAGAGGTCGTCGCTGTTGTTCACGGCCTCGCCGTCAATGCTGGTGATGATATCGCCGAGTTCCACGTCGCCGTCGGGCGTCTGCGTCAGGCCGCGCAAGCCCGCCGCCGCCGCCGAGGTGTTCGGGTAGACCTGATAGATGCCGACGCCTTCCGCGATGGGCAGGCGCATCTGCAAGTTGGCGACGTTGAACGGAACGATGCCGAGTTTCGGACGCACGACCGCGCCGTTCTTGATCAGTTGCGGCACGATGCGCTTGGCGATGTTGGCCGGGACGGCGAAGCCGACGCCGACCGAGCCGCCCGCAGGCGACAGGATTTGCGAGTTGATGCCGATCACGCGCCCGCTCGAATCGAGCAGCGGGCCGCCGGAGTTGCCGGGGTTAATCGAGGCATCGGTCTGGATCGCGCCTTCAATCTGGCGGTTGTTGCGTGCGCGGATCGGGCGTTGCAGACCGCTGATCACGCCCGTCGTCAAAGTGCGCGCGAAGCCGAACGGGTTGCCGATGGCTAACACTTTCTGGCCGACCACCAGATTGTCCGAATCGCCGAAGGGGATCACCTTCAACACGTCGCGCGGCGCGTTAACTTTGATCACGGCCAAGTCCGTGTCGGGGTCGTCGCCCACCTTCGTCGCCGGGTAAGACTTGTCGCCGAAACTGACGCTCAATTTCTGCGCGCCTTCGATGACGTGATAGTTGGTGAGGATGTGTCCCTGCGCGTCGATGACGAATCCGGAGCCTGTGCCGCTGCGCTCGCCGGCGTCCCAGAAGTCGTTGCTGAAAGAGGTCGAAGTGATGAAGACGACGCCCGGCGAGATGGCTTTATAGACCTCGATGTTATTCTGCTCGTCGGTGGCGAGGGTCGGGTTGGTGATGCCTGCGGGCGCGTTCTCCGTCAGCGACGCGCTGCCGCTCGGTTCGAGCAGGCGGCTGCCGTAGCGTTCGAAAAAGAAGACGACGCTAGCCGCGAAGAAGGCCGACGTAAACGCGATCAGCAAAATTTGGCGTGCGGAAATTCGATACATAATCTGTTTCCTTTGAAATGACAAAAAACATAAGAGACGCGTGTGCCTTATTTCAGATGCGTGCGGCGGAGTCGCCGTTGTCGAGTCGCACGGCCAGCACCCGAAAAGACGCGTCAACGCCCGTCGGCGTTAAAAGCTGATACGCGAAAAGGCGCGTGAAGGTTTGAATAACTCGTGTGAGTTGGCGCATTCAAAATAATGCATTGAGGAGGCGCGTTAGAATAACTTCCGGGCGGGTAAAAAAGGGCGGGAGTTGAGACGGGGCGAGGGGGAGTTACGAATTTTCGGAAACTCAGAGGAGCGCGGTGAGCAGTGCGCCGGGCAGGCGGACGAGATAGGCGATGGCGGCATCGGCCTGCGGGTGGCCGAGGGCGGAGATTCCGGTGGCGGCGTGGACGAACATCAGCGCGAAGTAGAGGCCGAGCACGAGGCTCAGGCCGCGACGCGCGAGCGCGAGATGCGACCAGCGATAGAGCACGAACGCCACGCCCGCGCCCACGCAGAGCTTGGTGATGAGAAACGGGGCGTTGCCCGCGTCGAGCAGGTACGCCATCAGCCCGTTGCCTTCCGTCGCCAGTCCGTTGCGCACCCAGATGATCGTGAGTTGTGCGTCGAGCCAGTTCAGCAGAAACAACAGCAGGCATTTCGTCAGCGCGCTCATCGGTTACGACTCTCCTTGCCCTATGGACTAACTTTGTTTAACCCTGCCCCTTAACGATTGAACCCCCAGCTTATTGGGCTGGGGGTTCGCTCAGGCTACGGGAGAAACGAATTCGCTTCGTTTGTATCAACTAGAAACAACGAATGCTCGACGCGTTCCTAAAACTGGTGAATCGTAAATCGTAAATCGTGAATAGAAAGAACTGGCCTTCTTCTGTTTACGATTTACGATTCACGATTTACATTCTTCCTTATTCCAACGCGATGCCGCGCTCTTTGGCGATGCCGCGCGCTTTCATGATGATGTCGTCATCGACGGGTTCGTCGCTGCCCCCGCCCGCCATCCAGCCCTGCACCTCTTCGATGGGACGACCGAGCGCGACGGCCAACTTTTCGTCGTCGGCTTCAAATCCTTCGTCACGCAGCCGCTTCAAAATTTCGCGGCCTCCCGTTTCGCTTGTCCCACGGTCGTCAACCGCATGCTCGTTTCTCTCTTCCATTTAGGTTCCCCTTTTTTCGTTTATGCTGTGGCCTCGGACGATTGCGTGTCATCGCCGATGGTCGCGTCGTAACCCAAGTCCTGTATCTTCTTGATGAGCGTCTTTTCCTGCACCACGTTATCGTCGTATTCGACGTTGGCGGTCTTGCCGCCGTAGGTCACGTCGGCGCGAAAGACCCCGGCAGTCGTCTCCAGCGTCTCCTTGATGTCCACGGCGCACGATTCGCAGTGCATGCCCTTGATATGAAACTCCGACTTCATCTGAGTGCCTCCCCTCGTGACGCGTGCGCTCGCCCCCGGCGCGACTCTTCATGCACTGAGGCGCAAGCCGTGCGAGCGAACTCTCCCCGCGTTAGATTGTCATCTTGCCTGATGTGCTGCGTATTATACAGCAGAACGTAGATGAGCGAGCAACCGCACAGCAACCGCACGAAGATTGGAGAGGCTTTGCACGAAGGCATCGCACGCCTTCGGGCGGCAGCCATCGCCGACGCGCGACCCGACGCCCGCCTCCTGCTCTCGCACACGCTCATGCGCGACCACGCCTATCTCGTCGCGCATTCCGAAGAAGAGATCGAGCCGCCCGCACTCGCGCTCTTTCGCGCTCTACTTGCGCGCCGCGCGGCGGGCGAACCTGTGCAGTACATCACCGGGCGGCAGGAGTTTTACGGCCTCGACTTTGAAGTCAATTCCGCCGTGCTCATCCCGCGCCCCGAAACCGAGTTGCTCGTCGAAACCGCGCTCGAACTCCTGCGCGAGACGAGCGCGCCGCTGCTCTGTGATGTCGGCACGGGATCGGGCTGCATCCCCGTCACGCTCCTACACGAACGCAGGGACGCGCGCGCCTTCGGGCTGGACATCTCGACGGACGCGCTCGCCGTCGCCGCGCGCAACGCCGCGCGCCACGCCGTCAGCGAACGGCTCGCGCTACGCGTCTCCGATTGCTTCGCCGCGCTCGATGCGCCGCACGCTTCTTTCACGCTCATCACTTCGAATCCGCCTTACATTCCCGCGCGAGATATTCCGCAACTGCAACGCGAAGTGCGCGACCACGAACCGCGCATCGCCCTCACGCCCCCCGGCGACGAAGACGGCGACGGCCTCTCCATCATCCGCCGTCTCATCGGAGAGGCCGCGCCCTACCTCATCCCCGGCGGGCACCTGCTTCTGGAGATCGGCCACGACCAGCACGAGGCCGTCGCGCGCCTCGTCGCTCCCGCCGTGTGGACGTTGCTCGACACGCGCCGCGACCTGCAAGGCATTCCGCGCACAGTCGTCCTGCGCCGCCGCGCGTGAGACTGAAACTTCCAGAGGCATCTAGTCGCCGTCCGGTCGTCGTGTTAAAATCCGTCAACTTTAAAGCGCACACGGTTCAGTCAGCATCCGACGGGTCAAGATCACGGAGCAAACTTTGCTGGCGGCGGATAGCTAACAGCTAACAACTTCTTTATGGATAAATTTCGCATCACCGGCGGGCAAGCCTTGCGCGGTCGTATCAACGTGAGCGGGGCGAAGAATTCCGCGCTGCCCTGTATGGCCGCCGCCCTCCTGACGGGCGAGAGCGTGACGCTGCACAACGTCCCTTACGTGCGCGACATCATCACCCAGCGACGCCTGCTCGAAGACCTCGGCGCACACGTCCTGACGCCCGAACTGCGCACGCACAAGATCACCGCCGCGCACATCGAACTCTTCGAAGCGCCTTACGATCTCGTCAAGACGATGCGCGCTTCCGTGCTCGTCTTGGGTCCCCTGCTCGCGCGTTTCGGCAAGGCGAAAGTAAGTCTGCCGGGCGGTTGCGCCATCGGCTCGCGCCCGATTGATCTGCACCTTGAGAGTTTGAAAGCGCTCGGCGCGGAAGTGTCGCTCGAAGCGGGCTACGTGGTGGCGCGTGCGCCGCGCGGCGGGCGTCTGCGCGGCGCAACGGTCAACTTCGACAAGGTGACCGTGACGGGCACGGAGAACCTCCTGATGGCCGCCACGCTCGCCTCCGGCACGACGACGCTCAACCACGCCGCATGCGAACCCGAAGTGGCCGACCTCGCGGAGCTTTTGAATCGCATGGGCGCACGCGTGCGCGGCGCGGGCACGCCTTCGATCACGATTGAAGGCGTCGAGACGCTCGGCGCGGCGGAGCACACGATCATCCCCGACCGCATCGAGACGGGCACGTTCCTCGTGGCCGCCGCCATCACGGACGGCGAGCTTGAGTTGAAAGATTGCACGCCCGAACATTCCGCCACCGTCATCGCCAAACTGCGCGAGGCGGGCGTCGAGATTGAAGAGGTCAATCCGAGCACTCTGCATGTCAGGCGTGCGCCCGGAGGGTTGAAAGCCTCTGACATCACGACCGAGCCGCACCCGCGTTTTCCCACCGACATGCAGGCGCAATACATGACTCTGATGACGCAATCACAGGGGCGCGCCTCGATCACCGAGACGATCTTCGAGAACCGCTTCATGCACGCCTCCGAGATGCAGCGCATGGGCGCGCGCATCGCGATTGAAGGGCGCACGGCCATCGTCGAAGGCGCAACGCCGCTCGCGGGCGCACGCGTGCAAGCCTCGGACTTGCGCGCCTCGGCCTCGCTCGTCCTCGCCGGACTCGTCGCCGAAGGCGAGACGATCATCGAGCGCGTCTATCACATTGATCGCGGCTACGAAAAGATCGAAGACAAACTGCGCGGCGTCGGCGCACGGATCGAACGCCTCCGCGACTCGGTTACGGCGAGCCTCCCGCCCATCGCCGAAGTCGGCGTGTTATGAAAACTGTGAGTAGCCCGTCGCCTCCGGCTAGCAGGCAAGTTGCCGGAGAGTTGCCGCAGAATGGATTTGCACAACTGATGACGACCGACTGACGACGGACTTTTTACCTATCATCTAACTTATGTCTCAACAAAGCTGCATCTTTTGCCAGGTCGTCGCGGGCGAGATTTCCGCAGACATCGTCTACAGGGATGATCGCGCCGTGGCGTTTCGCGACATCAACCCGCAGGCTCCTGTCCACTTGCTCGTCATCCCGCACGAGCACCTCGATTCGCTCGACGACGCCGCGGGACGCGACGAAGCGACGCTCGGCCATTTGCTGCGCATCGCGGCGCGCGTCGCCAACGAGCAAGGGTTATCGGAGTCGGGCTATCGCACCGTGATCAATACGGGCGCGGGCGCAGGCCAGTCGGTCTTTCACCTGCACCTGCACGTGGTCGGCGGTCGCCCGCTGCACTGGCCGCCCGGTTAGAAAGGAGACGAGTTATGTACGAAGAGTCGGAAGACCCGAAGGCTGTGGTGAGCCGCTGGTTTGAAGAGGTGTGGAACAAAGGACGGGAAGAGGCGATTGACGAGTTGTTCGCGGAGGACGGCGTCGCGCACGGGTTGGCTGATGAGACGGGGGAGCCATTGCGCGGCGCGTCGGGCTTCAAACCGTTCTTCCGCAATTTTCGCAGCGCGTTCCCTGACATCGAAGTGGTTGTCGAAGACGCCATCGCGGAGGGCGACAAGGTGGCGGCGCGTTGCCGCGTGCGCGCCACTCACGCAGGCGACAGTCTCGGATTCGCGGCGACGCAGAGAGCGATAGAGTTCACGGGTATGACTTTTCTGCGAGTGCGGGACGGCAAGATCGTCGAAGCGTGGAACAACTTCGACTTCCTGGGGCTGCGCCAGCAACTCGGCGCACTCTAAAAATAAACGATGAAGGAGGAACGATGAAGGATGAACTAAAGGCAACTTGCTTTTAGTTCATCCTTCATCGTTCCTCCTTCATCGTTTCTCTCTAGCTCGCCGCGCGTTGCTTGAGTCGCTCCTCTTGCTGTTGCCCGGCCTGTTGCACCTTCTCTTCCTTGAGCAGGGAGGTTTCGTATTTCACGTTGCCGAGCAGCGTGTCGGAGATGGCTTTGACGAAGCCGATGATGGCGGGACCGAGGACGATGCCGGGGATGCCGAAGGTATAGACGCCTGCGATGAGCGCGAGGAACATCCAGTAGAAGTTGAAACGCCCCGCGCCGCTCGCCGCCACGCGCGGGCGCAGCAAGAGCGACGAGCCGACCGTCATCATAATGCCGATGACGTGATAGACGGACGCGCCGACGGGGTCGTTGCGGAACACGAGCAGGTAGACGCTGACGGGCACGTAGATCGCCCACTCGCCGAGCAGCGGGAAGAAGCCCGTGAGAAACGTCACGATTGAGAGCACGAGCGCGAGCGGGATGCCGAAGAC